>NZ_JACGAS010000025.1:0-23497 GCF_020138135.1 Campylobacter sp. RM12647
GGGTGTCAAACAAACGAAATTTAGTAAGCTAAAACTAAATTTCGTTTGTTTGCATATTTGTCATCAATGTGGTTAATTCTTAGAAATTGTCCAAGTTGTTTTATCCGTGGTTAGTTCTATTTCTAATATATCATGACAATTAGTTGAAAGGTCTATCACATCGCCAAATCTTTTGTGAAAATCAGCTGTGTCTTCCCAAACCCCTGTAATTTGATTAAATACTTGAAGAATTGTTCTTTGGGTTTTATTTAATCGAAATTCAAAATATTCACGAGTGAGCATACCTGGAAGCATCCATTTTGCGACTACTTTATATCCTTTTTTTAGTCTATCTAAGTTAAGAGCCATATTGTGTTGATAAAGTGCTTGACTTCCATAGTAACCATCTTCAATCTCACAATTACTCCTATTGAGTCTAATTTTCCATAGGGTTACATTGTCCAAAAAGGTTATTCTGAGTGTTTTGTTGTTTGAGTAGTTAAGGTTATAGCTTTGCAATTTAAACGGTGCTTTGTTTGCCATCGCTGCTGTGCTAGTCATAAGCATTATTGCTATATATACTAATAGTTTGTTTAATTTCATTTAAATCTCCTTAATGATTTTCTATAATTTCATAAATATTTTTAGCCTTTTTAAAGGCTGGGATTAGTTCAGCTATAACGCCTAAAGCTTTATCTAAAGAATTTTTAGCTTCTAGCTGTTTGATTAGTTTTTGTGTGTTTAAATCATCATCGCTCACCTTTTGTAAAAGTGTTATAAAATCACTTTTTAAGATTTTTATTTTTTCTTTGTTTAGCGTATAATCAGCTGTATTATCACATTGCTTTTTTAGTTTTGCTTCTATGAAGTTTCTTATAGCTTTATCTTCTATGGTAAATATATAGTGAGTTTCATCTTCTTTTATATTTTTACTATTTGAGATTTGAGATAAAAAGTCTATAAATAAGCTTTCATACTCACTATCGTTCATAAACTTTACGCTTATGTTTGCTCTTAAGGCACTTACTTTGCTAGGGCTTATCTTCAAAAGTCTTGATAGCTCATCGTTTGATTTATCTAACAATCTTTTTTCTTTATCTAGTAGATATATAATATAATCATATAAATCCGTTTTGTTATAAGTATATAAGCCATCTGTTGTGATTTTGTCATAAATCTTTTTTGATATATTGCACATGAAAATCCTTTATTTAAAATCAGTATAATACCCCCCCCCCAACATTCTTAATCTTTACTTAATTTGTATTTGAATTTATTTTTTATAATTTGAAAGGTTGTAGTAGAATTAGGTTTGCAATTTAAAATCTAATTTGCATATATTATAAGTATTTTAGAGTTTTTAATAATGCTCTAGCTTAGCTACTCATTTTTATTGCTTATTAATTAAAAAATTATTTAATTTAAAATATTTGATTTATACTAATAAGTTGTATTGATAAAATTGATTTTATAGCTTATATAAAAGCTATATTTTAATATTTATATTTTTAAGGAATTTGAATTAATGTTTATTTTGCCAAGATATTGGCGTATTTAAAGAATTTTTTAAATAATGTTTTTACAATTTAATTTTTAAATTAATGAAAACACAATTTAATTATTTTATTTATTTTAATAACGCTATTTTATTAATATTTTATAATTAGTAGTATTTATTGCTTAAATTTATTAAATTAGATTGCAAAAGAATATTAATTTAAGCAAAATTTTTACTTTTTTTGTTAGACTTAAAACTTTTTAATTTATAACAAGGTTTTCATATGGATTTTCATCAATTTATTGAGCAAATTAATGGAGTTTTAGTTGCTTATGTTCTTGTATTTGCCTTAGTTGGAATAGGTCTTATTTTCACTATTTATCTAGGTCTTCCGCAATTTCGCTATTTTAAAGAAGGCTTGAGTGCAAGTTTTGGAGATTTATTTAAAAAAGGTAAGAAAAAAAATTCCGGAATAACAGCCCTACAAGCTATGATGATTTCAATTTCAGCACAAGTTGGAACAGGTAATATCATAGGCGTTGCAACTGCTATTAATTTAGGTGGAGCGGGAGCTATATTTTGGATGTGGGCTAGTGCATTTTTGGGTATGGCTACAATTTTAGCTGAAGGTGTTTTAGCACAACGCTACAAAGTATGGCAGCACGGACATTATATCGGAGGTCCTGCGTTTTATATAAAACTTGGTCTTAAGAAAAAATTAGGTGCTAATACTTGCAATTTGCTCGCTGGATTTTTTGCTATTGCAATTATTGTTGCACTTGGTTGTGCGGGTCAAATGACACAAAGCAATTCTATTTCAGGTGCAATTCATCAAGCTTTTGGAGTGGATTTGAAAATCACAGGAGCAATTACTGCAATTATCGCAGGATTTGTGGTGATTGGTGGGGTTAAAAGGATTGCTAGATTTGCTGAACTTGTAGTGCCTTTTATGGCTATATTTTATGTTTTGGTTGCAGTTTATATTTTAATAGCATTTCACGAAAATATAGGCAATGTATTTTCTATGATTTTTAAACAAGCTTTCGGACTTGAAGCAGTAGCTGGTGGAGCTGTTGGAATTGGTATTAAAGAAGCTATTAGATATGGGGTTGCAAGGGGACTTTTTGCAAACGAAGCAGGTATGGGAAGTACACCACACGCACACGCAAGTGCAACTACTAAAAACTCTGTTTCTCAAGGTTTTGTGGCAATGCTTGCAGTATTTATTGATACAGCATTTATTTGCACAGCAACTGCTCTTATAATCTTACTTAGCGGAGCTGATTTAAGTCTTAGCGGTATTGAACTAACTACTTCGGCATTTAGCATTGCTTTTGGTAGTATTGGTGTGAAATTACTTGCAATTTGTCTTGTGTTTTTTGCATTTACAACCATTATTGGCTGGTATTATTTCGCTCAAATTAATGTGCAATATTTATTCTCAAATAAAGCTTTACCTATATTTAAAATAGTGTTTGTTTTATGTATTTTTATAGGTGCTATGCTAAAGCTTGATTTGGTTTGGAGTATTTCTGATTTATGTAATACTTTAATGGTATTACCTAATGTTTTAGCGTTATTTTTATTAGCTCCAGTAGTTAAAAAAGAATTATTAAAATTTAACGAAAGTAAGAAAAAATAAGTTTTATTCCTATTTCAAATTCTAGAATTTGAAATAGGATTTTTTTATTTTATTTGAGTAAAATTCATACCATTTATTTTTATTTCCACATTATCGTTAAAGGCTTTAGGTAATTGATTTTCACTTTCTTCTATAGCTTTTAACATATTATATTTGTTTTTAACTTTTAAACTTTGCTCAAATTTGTGTGGTGTATTAGCAAAAAAACTATCAACAATTGGTCTAAATTGTTCAGGGACTTTATCAATATTTTGCATTACATATTCTTTGATAGCTTTTAAGTTATTGTTAATATTTATTTTGCTTTCAATTGAATTAATTAATAAAGATTCTGCAAATTCTTTATTATCCATATCGTATTTATCAAGTGTATCTACATTATCAATCTTATAATTATCAATATTATAAGTAATATTTAATTTATCACATATTTCAAAGAATTTATCTAATACATCTAAATCTATTGCAAAAGCCAATTCGTTTTTATTATGCTTGCCGATTAATTTAAATTCAACCTTAACATTTCCATTATTTGCCACATCTTTTGTTTTAGTAATTGTGTTGATAGAATATTCATCTTTTGCTAGTTCTGGAAGTATTCCTAATTTATTATCAGAAATAGCCAACATACTAGCAAATCCTACAGCTATTTCACCTAGTTTAATTGATTTTATTTCGCTTTTATAAAAACTTTCTTTAGGAGTATTAGTTGCTAATTCTTTTATGCTAACACTTCCTTTTTTATCTCCAGTATAAAATCCATTTGTTTCAATTTTTATTTCTTCAACACTTAAAACTTTTTGATTATTTATAATAACATCAATACCTTTGCTCTTACATTCTGCATAATCACCTTTATTTTCACATTTGTAATCACTAATATTTACATTAGATGGAATTTCAAACATAGCAGTTAGAACTTTTAATTTTTCAATTTCGTTTTTAATAGAATTATTTAATGAAGTTTCAAAATTTTTAACTTGCTCATCACTGATTTTGTTTCCACAACCTATAAACATAATAGCTACTGCACTAAGTGCTAATAATGATTTTTTCATATTTCTCCTTTTTTTATAAATTTGTTAAGAATATCAATTTATAGTTAAATAATACTAGTGAAAATGAAAAATATTTTTAATTTAAATAATAAAAATTATTAAGTAATAAAAATTAATTAATCTATTTTTGTTATAATGCAATACAAATTCAATTAAAGGAGACAGAATGTCATTAGAAAAACAATTATTACAATTACAAGCTGATGCACACGCATTATTTTTAAAGTTTCATAACTACCATTGGAATGTAAAAGGATTACAATTCTTTGCACTTCATTCATATACTGAAGAAGCATATGAAAAAATGGCTGAAATGTTTGATGATTGTGCTGAAAGATTATTACAATTAGGACATAAAGCTATAGTTTGCCCAAAAGAGTTAATGGAAACTGCAAAAGCTCCAAGAACTGATAAAACTTGCTTTGAAGCTACTGAATTAGTTGGACTTATATTAGCTGATTATGAATACTTATTAGCTGAGTTTAAAAAGTTAAATAAATTTGCTGAAGAAGCAGGAGATACAACTACTGCAGCTTATGCTCAAGAGCAAATTGCTAGTTATGAAAAATCAATTTGGATGCTAAAAAATACAGGTGCAACAAGTTGTTGTGTAAAATAATTTAAAGGCTTGATTATCAAGCCTTTTATTTTATAATATCTGCTGACATTTTCCATAAATTATCAATTTTTACCATTTTTCTCTTTTCATTTTTAACAAAACCATTATTAAATTTAGTAATAATTTGCACTTCAGCACTATTATTAGAACTATTTAATATATCTACTTTAATTTCTGCAATTCCACCATAATTATTAAATAATTTAGGTAATACATTTTCAAAATTAATACTTAATTGTCTTTGAAATTCATTTTCATAATAAAAACATTTATCAAAAACAGCTTCACTTGGTTGATTTGAAAGTTCGTTTAAGCAATTTTTGACACTTTTTTGTATATCTTCGTTTTTACAAGCACTTAAAAATAATAGGCTAACAATCATCATATATTTTTTCATTTTATATCCTTATAATTTATTTAAAATTAATCTTAAATCTATCAATTCTTTTTCTAATTCTTCTAATTCATCTGTGCTAAGTTCTAAATAAAATACAACATTTGCTCCAAAATCTTTAGAATAAACGATATTTAGTTTATCTAAAATATAACTTAATTTATTTATTTGGCTATATTCAAGTTCTATATAATATGATTCTTTTTTTATATAGTTAGAAAGTAGATTTAGCTCATTAGCTTTTGAAATTCCTAAATTAACTGCGTTTGAATATGCTCTTACAAGCCCGCCAACTCCTAATAATGTTCCACCAAAATATCTTACTATATAACAAGCTGCATTTACAATATTAGCTCCTCTTAATACATTAAGAGCAGGTGCTCCACTACTTCCTTTAGGTTCTCCATCATCACTTTGATTTTCTACAATTTGTCCAAATTCATTTAATACTCTACTAGCATAGACTACATGAACGCATTTAAAATGCTCGGCTCTTAATTCTTCTTGTCTAGTGCGAACATTTTCGTTAATATTAAGTGGTTCAAAATAGCATAAGAATTTAGAACCCTTTACTTCAAAACTATCAAAACAAGGTGATTTTAAAACTTTCATTTGATAATATTAGCGTTTTTTATTAAAGGATTAATATGAAAATAATTTTTAGTTTTATATTATTTATATTTTTAGGATGTAGTTCTTTAATAAGTGGTGTGGCTTCTGTCGCAACTTCTGTTGTTGTTTTTGCAATTACAATTCCTATTAAAGTTATTTATAGTGTTGGTAAATCAGCCTTAAATGCAGCTAGTTCTAATTCAAATTCAAATGATACTAAAATTGCTAAAAAAGCATTAGAGCAAAAGAATTTCAAAAAAGCTTATGAATATTATGCAAGAGCTTGTAATGATGATGAGCCTATGGTTTGTGCTTTAGGAAATTATGCTTATACAAAATGTGAATTATTAAATGATGGTTGCAAGATTAATACAATAATAAATAATAACGCTATAAAATATTTTAGTGCAAAATTATTTTTAGATGAGGCAAAAGAGCTTAGCGGGGACAATAAAAAAGCTTATATAAATATAGCTTGTAGTTACGATAATAGTATAAGTAAAGATTGTAAGTAATCTTCCTAATAATTTAGGAAGATTAAATATTTACTTGCCTCTAATTTTATTCATTAAAGCAGTAATTAAGCCGTTTTGGTAAGCAACAGCAAGAAGTGCAATCACAACACCAACTTTTTGTAATAATGATGAGCTTTCGCCAAACATAAGAGGTCCGATTAAAGCAACAGTAGCTATTGGACTTAAGATTAATAACCCAGCACCTAAAGTAGGGTTTAGTTTAACTGAACCATGTTGAGCAAATGTCCAAGCAGCAGCTTGACCTGCAGTTCCTAAAACTATCATCCATAACCAGTTCATTCCAGTGATAGGATCACCTAAAGCCACATTACCAAATGGACTTGTAACGCTTTCTATAGCAGCTTGTGGTAAGTGCATTGCTTTAATACCAGCAGCAGTATCAACCATAACACCTTGGTCAAATATGAAACCATTTCCTGTGATTAAGAACGCCCATACAACAGGAGCTACAAGTTGAGCAGCACTTGAGATTAAGATAGGTTGAACAACTTGTCCGTTTCCAATTCTTCCTGCTCTTCTGCTAGCGAATAAGTAAATTCCATAGCAAAATCCTGAAGTAAGACCGCAAATTGTTCCAACTGCCATAATACCAGTACCAAATACTTCTTGAGGGCCATTTGGATCAACTATACCATTTTCTAAAGCACCACCAGCTAAGATAACACCAGCAAGCATTATAGGTGCTATGAAATAATAGCTAAATGGAATTCTTTCTCTATCTGTAATAAATGCTAAAGCTGGCAACATAATTACTTGAATATTTAAAAGAATTGAAGCAATTCCTGAACCTACAAAGAATATTGAATAATTCCACGCAGTAAAGTCAATCCCTAATACAAGTCCAGCTAAAATAGATAGCCATACGCCTTTTTTGGTAAGCTTACCGATTTTTTTAGCTTCCATAATTGCAAAAGGAATAAGGCAGATAGTCCCTATCAAGCAACGCATAAAAGCACCTGTAGCTGGGTCAAAGTTAGATAATTTTTGCCAAGGTGCAGTAAAAGAAAGAAATAAAATACCGATTAAGAATATGACATAGGTCATACCTGTGGCATTTCCTCTTAAATCATTATTCATGATTTACTCCTTAAAATTATTTTTAAATGATTTTTATCTTTTTGTAAAACAAAAATACATTTTCCTATTGTAGATTGATTAAAATTAAAATAATCTTAATCTTTATAAATAATTTATTGTTTTTTTTTTTTTTTTTATTTAAATTTATGCAAAATTTATACAAAATATGAAAATTATTTATAAAAATTAAATAATATATAATTATTATAAATAAATAATTAATAATAAAATTATATAAACTTTTTAAATTTTAAATAATTCAGCAATTTTTAAGCTTGATAAAACTAAACTAAAAGCCACAATTAATTTTTTTTAAAGGATTGTTATGAAAAAACCTGTCATTATAGGTGTAGGTGGTCCTGTTGGAGCTGGTAAAACTCTTTTAATAGAAAGGTTAGTAAGAGTTATGAGTAAAGATTATGAAATAGGCGTTGTAACAAATGATATTTATACAAAAGAAGATGCCTTATTTTTAGCGAAAAACAGCGTTTTACCACCAGAAAGAATTATAGGTGTAGAAACTGGTGGGTGTCCGCACACTGCGATTAGAGAAGATGCTTCAATGAATGAAGCTGCATTAAATGAATTACAAAAGAAATTTAATTTAGATTTACTTTTTTTAGAAAGTGGTGGGGATAATTTAGCTGCTACTTTTAGTCCTGATTTAGTTAATTTTAGTATTTATGTAATTGATGTGGCACAAGGTGAAAAAATCCCACGCAAAGCAGGTGCTGGAATGATTAAATCTGATTTATTTATAATTAATAAAACCGATTTAGCTCCTTATGTTGGTGCAAATCTTGATATTATGAAAAGCGATACTTTACATTTTAGGAAAAATAAAGACTTTTTCTTTACAAATCTTAAAAAAGATGAAGGTTTGTCTGATGTTATTAATTGGATTGAGAAAAATTGTCTTCTTAAAGGCTTAGAGTGAGCTTATTAAAAATAACACTTGAAAATAACCATTTAAAAGAGCATTACCAACAAGGTATGCAAAGGTTAATTCAAGTTCCAACTAGATTTGGAGAAGATAGCGAAAATGAAGATTTTTTTGCTTATCTTAGCACTTTAGGTGGTGGTTTTGTAAATCAAGATAATTACGCTCAAAGCTTTAAATTAGTTAATTCTAAGGCTACTTTAAGTTCTCAATCAAATCAAAAAATATATAAAGGCACTTCTAGTTTAAAAACAAATATAGAGCTTGATAATAATTCTATTTTGGTTTTTCATAATGATGCTAATATTTTTTATCAGAATTCAAATTTTTCAAGCAAAACTACTATTTTTATGAATGATAATTCAAGATTATTTTATTTAGATGGTGGATTTTTAGGCTATGCAAATTCGCAATTTAAAGCAAAATTATCTTTAAGAATATTTATCAATAATAAATTAAGCATTAATGATATATTTTATTATAACTCTAATAGTAGTTTAAATTCTCTTTATAATCATAACTATTTTTATACATTGATTATAAAAGGCGATGTGGAATTTAAAACAATTCATAATGAGAATTTAAAAGCTCATTCAAGTATTATTAATAATACTAATATTATTAGAATTTCATCAGATGATAATGATTTAGCTATGAAATATATTAATGATATTAAAAGCAATTTTTTGCATAAAGGAGGTATGAAGTTAATCTTAGCAAGACAATAAAAATATAATAATTTTATAAAACTAATTTTGTAAAGGAGAAATTATGACATTAACAAAAAAAGAGCAAGAAAAACTCTTATTAAGCTATGCAGCAGTAGTTGCTAGAAAGCGTTTAGACAATGGTCTTAAGTTAAATTGCCCTGAAGCAATTGCTATTATAAGTGATTATGTAATGGAAGGTGCAAGAGCAGGTAAGAGCGTAAGCGACCTTATGAACGAAGGTAAAAATGTTTTACGCAAAGACCAAGTTATGGAAGGTGTTGCTGATATAGTAAATGAAGTTCAAATTGAAGCTACTTTCAAAGATGGAACCAAATTAGTAACTATCCATAATCCAATTAACTAAGGAGGAATTATGAAATTAGGTGAAATAATTTATGCACAAGGTGATATAGTTTGCAACGAAGGTCGTGAAAGTATAGAAATTGAAGTTGTAAATACAGGAGATAGACCAGTTCAAGTAGGTTCTCATTATCATTTTTATGAAACAAATAAACTTTTAGAATTTGATAGAGAAAAAGCTCGTGGAAAGCGTTTAGATATTATTAGTGGAACTGCAGTTCGTTTTGAACCAGGTATGAAAAAAAGTGTTAAGTTAATTGATTTAGCAGGTAGTCGTGAAGTTTGGGGACAAAATTGCAAAATCAATGGTAAATTAGATAAATAAGGAGCAATAATGTTTAAAATAACTAGAGCAGAATACGCATCTCATTTTGGACCAACTACTGGTGATAGTATAAGATTAGCTGATACAAATCTTTTTGCTAGAGTTGAAAAAGACTATACAAAATACGGCGAAGAGTGCAAATTCGGTGGTGGAAAAACTCTTCGTGATGGTATGGGTCAAAACTCAAGATTTTTAGATAAAGATGTAGTTGATTTAGTAATTACAAATGCACTTATAATTGATTATACAGGTATTTATAAAGCAGATATAGGTATTAAAAATGGAAAAATCCACGCAATTGGTAAAGGTGGAAACCCTGATATTACTGATGATATTGACTTTGTAACTGGAGTTGGCACTGAAGCACTTGCAGGAGAAGGTCTTATAGTTACAGCAGGTGGGATTGATACTCATATACATTTTATAAATCCTGAACAAGTTGATGAAGCTTTAAGCAATGGTATTACTACTTTATTTGGTGGTGGAACAGGTCCAAACGATGGTTCTAAGGCTACAACTTGCACCCCTGGTATATTTAATATAAAAAGAATGCTTCAAGGCACTGATGATTTACCTATTAATATAGGTCTTTATGCTAAAGGTCATGGTTCTAATGTAGAAGTGAATTTAGAACAACTTCGTGCAGGTGCAGCAGGACTTAAAATTCACGAAGACTGGGGAACTACAAAAAGTGCTATTGATAACGCATTAAAAGCTGCAGAGATTGCTGATGTATCAGTAGGTATTCACACAGATACATTAAATGAATATGGTTGCGTAGAAGATACAAAAGCAGCAATTAATGGTAGAACTATTCATACATTCCATACAGAAGGTGCTGGTGGCGGTCATGCTCCTGATATTATTAAATTAGCAGGCGAGCCAAATATTTTACCAGCTTCAACAAACCCAACAATGCCATTTACGGTTAATACTATTGAAGAGCATTTAGATATGTTAATGGTTTGCCATCACTTAAGTAAAAATGTTAAAGAAGATGTTGCTTTTGCTGATAGTAGAATTAGAAAAGAAACAATCGGTGCTGAAGATGTATTACACGATATGGGTGTAATCTCAATTATGAGTAGTGATTCTCAAGCTATGGGAAGAATTGGTGAAGTTGTAAGTAGAACTTGGCAAACAGCTCATAAGATGAAAATCCAGCGTGGAGCATTAGGTAATGATAGTGAATATTCTGATAATGAGCGTATTAAAAGATATATTGCAAAATATACAATAAATCCAGCAATAGCAGCAGGAATTTCTACTTATGTAGGTAGTGTTGAAGTTGGTAAAATCGCTGATTTAGTATTATGGGATCCAAAATCATTTGGAACTAAACCTAAATTAATAATTAAAGGTGGATTTTGCTTACATTCAGTAATGGGAGATAGCAACGCATCAATTCCAACTCCACAACCAGTAATGCATAGAAAAATGTTTGGTGCTTTAGGTGTCGCATTACACGAAACTTGCTATAGTTTTATGTGTAAAATGGCAGTAGATGCAAATGTTGCTAAAGAATACGGAATTAAAAAACAAGTATTACCAATACAAGGTGCAGCAAGTGCTAAAAAATCTGATATGAAATTAAACAACGCAACTCCAAAAATTGAAGTTGACCCACAAACTTATGTAGTAACGGTTGATGGAGAAGTTGCATATAGCGAACCAGCTACAGAATTACCACTAACTCAAAGATATTATTTATTTTAGGAGAAAAAATGATAGTAAAAACCATACTAGGCAATATAAAAGATTATGATACTAAAGGCAAAATGATAGATAATGTAAAAGTTTCGCCTGATGATAGATTAAAACACATACTTCGCTTAACAAGTGATAGTGGAGTAGAAATTGGCATAAGCCTAGATAATGGTCATTTTCATAATGGCGATGTTTTAGGTGAAGATGATAAGAGAGTTTTTGTAATAGAATGTTTGCCACAGAGTGTAATTTTGATTAAGCCAAAAGATATGATGCAAATGGGTTTTGTAGCTCATTCAATAGGCAATAGACATATGCCTGCTGTTTTTGAAGATGGTTTTATGATAGTTGAAGATGATTATTTAATAATTGAGTGGCTAGAAGAAAATCAAGTAAGCTATGAAAAAACGCAAAAAGTTTTGCGTCATGCTTTAAAACACGCGAGTCATCATCACTAATGTTAGGGCAGTTTTTATTTGATAGTGCCTTTGCAAATGGTGCTTATTCGCATAGTTTTGGTTTAGAAAGCTATATTTCTTGGGGCGTTGTAAAAGACGCTTCAAGCTTTCAAAAATGGTTAGAAAGTTATATGCTAGATGTATTTGCTACTAGCGATGGTGCTATTTATGCTATTGCTTGTGGTTTAAAGGGTAAAAAATTAAGTTTATTAAAATTAGCAAAAGTAGCTAATTCATCAATGGCTAGTGCTGAATGCAAGGCTGCAGGTATTAGTATGGCAAGAGCTACTTTAAAAAATACAGAATTTATGCACGATGAATATGCAAGTTGGTATTATAAGGCTTGTGAGAATGATGAATTTTGCAATCCTGCTATTGCTTTTAGTGTTTTAGGGCAAAATATGGCTGTTGAATACGCATATTCAAGTATAAAAACACTAACTCAAAATGCAACTCGTGCTATACCATTATCTTATAAAAAATCAAGCGAGTTATTACATATTAATTTAGATTTAGCTAAACGCTCTGCTGATAAATCAATGCAAATTGCTAAAAGTTTTATAGAAAAAGGATTTTTTAGTTTGCAATTATTAGATGAAAATGATTTAAATAAATATCATTTGTTTTCTACTCATCATGAATTAGATTTAGGAATGTTAGCTCACGAAAAACTTGATTTTAGATTGTTTATGAGTTAAATCATTAGAATTTGAAAATATAAAAAAAGGTAATAAATTAATAATTTATACCTTTTTTAATCTATTAAAATAATTTTTGTAATTCTTCTTCGCTTAATTTTTTAGAATTATATTTGATTAAATAAATATCATCTTTTTTATTAATATCTATAACAAATTCGCTTTCTTTTAAAGGAGCTTTATTAGATTTATAAGTCTTAAAATCATTAGGATTATCCATAGTTTTTAGGATAAAAAACCAAATAGCACAAACAAAAGCAATCAGCATTAAAAACTCATTTTCCAAATCAGCGTGCATAAAAATCCCGCATAAAAACGCTCCTAAAAACGAGCCAAAATATCCGCAAGAATTTGAAAATCCTAATACTAAACCTTTTTGTCTAGCTTTGCAAATTTTAGAAATTGAGCTTTGCATAATAGGTTCGTGCAGACAAAATGCAATAAAATATAAAATAACAGCTAAGAAAAATAAATAATAATTAGAACTTAAAAATATTAAATATGATAGGAAAAATAATGCAACTCCGCTTAATAATATATTCTTACTTTTGCCTTTTGACTCGCCAACAACTCCACCAACTCCCATAGCCAAAAATCCAAAAAACATAGCCACGCTATAAATAATCCATAAATTATCACTATTTTTATGAAATATATTTACATAAGCTAAAGGAATTAGCATAAAGGTGCTTGAGCTTAGCATTTTTTGTAAAAAGCAAGTTAGATAAAGTTTATTTAAATTAGCACTTATGAATGCTTCTTTAAAAGGGATTTTTTCTTGTTTTATAATTTCTTTTTCTTTAGGTAAAAAGGCTAATAATACAATACATAAAACGCTTAAAATCGCACTTATATAAAATAAAGCCCCAAGCCCTAAAAAACTAGCAATAACAGAACCTAAAACAATAGCTACAACAAAGCTAAGTCCAATAGCTCCACCCATTAACGCCATTGCTTTTGCTCTATCTTTTTCGCTAGTTAAATCAGCAATCATAGCAGTAGCAACCCCGCCAATTGCTCCCATACCTTGTAAAACCCTACCAACAAGCATTGTATAAATATCACTTGCACTTGCACAAATTAAACAACCTATTATAAAGATTATTAGTCCCATAAGCATAGTCTTTTTACGACCGATTTTATCACTTAATGCTCCAAAAGGCACACTAAAAATCATTTGAAAAATTGCGTAAATTCCAACAATAAGTCCAGCCAATACATCATTAGCTCCGTTTAACTTATGCGAATACAAGCTAATCACAGGTAAAACAATAAAAAGCCCAAAAAATCTTGAAGCAATAATAAAACTTAAAATCAAGGTATTTTTATTCATAATCTATCCTTTTTGATAAAAGATTATTTTACTCCTAAATTTATTTACCGCCAATTTAACTAGAAGAATTTTCATATTTTAAATTCTAAAAATCTTCAAATTTTTCTTATAATTTACAAAAAATTTATGCTAAACTAAGAAAAATTTTATATATCTTGGGAGCTTTATTTGAAAATTATTGTATTACTTTTATTTAATTTGCTAATTTTTGCAGATGAATTAAAGTTCGGTATTGTATATGCTTATCAAGATAAAAATTATTCTAAACAAATAAATGATTGTTTATTAAATCCATCTTTAGGTAATGTTAATGGTTATAATGGATTTTTAGGAGATTATTTAAAATTATGTTCTAGCTTAGGAATAAAAACAGAAAATAAAAATGATAAAATTGTATATTGTCTAAATAACGATAAAAAGCTCAACGGGGGGGGGTATTTAGATATAATCAATGCTAAAGCAAATCCAAATACATTAGAATTTTATTCATCAAGTGCTGATGATAATTCTTATAAGAGCTTAATTAATTCTAATCAAGATAGTTTTTCATTTATAGTAGAAAATAAAAATAATATTAAAACATATATAGAAGAGCTTTATAAATTGTATTCAGTGGATACTACCGGTAGAATTAAAATAGAATATAAAAAGACTTTAAATGATGCTGTTTATTATCTAATTGACCAAAGTCCTATAAAAACTACAAACAATGAAGATAATAAATTAATTAACGACTTTTATAACTACATAATAGCAAATCCAAGTGTTAATATGACTAGTGATTGGGAAGACAGATTTAAGCAAATAAGAAATATGCAAGCTAAAAATTCTCATATTTTTTATAGTGATATTTTTAAGGAAAAGGCATTTTTAAAGAATTTAAGAGCTGCATATAATGAATACTCATCATATCCTTTACCTAGACAAAACGAAGGTAAGTGCTATATTTTTGATATTTTTGCTTATGATACAAGTAATTTAGGTAAGAATGTAATTAGGTCTAGTAATTTTAAATATTCTCATCAAAATAGTAAGTATTATTCAAGTGATTTGATTACAAATTATAGTATTCATAAAAGCTCTCTTGTTAGAAAGGGTATATATGAATCAACATTCGCAGGAGAAGAAGTTAAATTTAGTATTAATTTAAGAGCTTTAAATGCGATAGCTAAAGGCGAAATAAAATTAAGTTTTTATCCAGACGCTAGTAATTTAGAAATTAAAAATGAAAAAATCTATTTAAAGGATAGAAATAAAGCTTTATTAAAAAGAGAAGCTGATGCTAAATATTATATGAGTGGTAGCAAACAATCAAAATGCCAATTAAATCTAGTAGAAAATACTAAAGAATTGGTTTTTAATTTAGGCAATTGTTTAATTAATCAAAAAAATATTGAAATCACAGAAAGAATTAGGGGTTTTGAAAGACCTATATTTCAAGAAAGTGGTAAAAGTATAATCAAAGGTTCTGTTGGCATTCCTTTAGTAAATGATTATCAAAATATATATACTTTATATACCAATAATAATGAAAAAGTAATTATAAATAATGCTAAAAACTCTAATGCAAAAAAGGCAAAATTAGTAAATACTATGCTAGAAAATGAAGAATATTTCATAGGGCTTAGCAATAAATATTCAAATATTAGTAGAGTTTATATTGACTTTTTGCCTAATTCTAATTTTGAAATTCTTAATGTCTATAATGCAAATTCTAAAATAGATAAAATCACTGAAGGTGCGTGTGCTGGTAAGTATTTATTAAATGATGAATTAATCCTTAGGATAAAGACAAATCAAGCAATCAAACAAACAAGTATTAAATATAATCAGTATTTTGAAAAGACTAATCAAAACAATGAATTAGTATGCGAACAAATGATAAATGATAATTATAACTATACTTTTGCTAGCAATGATTTTGCTATTAGACCTAAAGAATTTAGTTTAGGCATTTCATCGTTAAATCAAGAAGCATTTCAAAATACTTTAAATAGTTTTGTATCAAGAGAATTGAAAAATTATTCAAATCTAGCAATTGGAATAGCTAATTTAGTGATTAGTTATGATAATACTACTAAAAAATTTGCCTTATTAAATAATGAAAATAATAAAATTACAATTTTTGCTAACGACAATCGTGTAAGAAACAAAGAAAAATATGGAGTAGCTTTTATAAATAATGGTAAGTTTGATTTAAATATTAATTTTCCTTTAGCTACTGATGGTTTAATAGAATTAGCAGAAACTAATTTTACAAAACATGACCAAGAATTAGATATTTGTATTCAAGATGAATTTGATTTAGATAGTGCAAATACTTTAAAAAATGGAAAAATTTCTTGTTTTATACCTATTAAAAAAGCCTTAAATATTGAGTTTTTATCACAAACAAAAGCTATTAAAAACGAATATATAACTTGCAAAAAAGATATGCAAAAATGCAAACTTAATCAAGACAATTCAATAGGTATTAAAAATATAGCTTATGATAAACTTATGCTAGGAGATAATGCGGGCTTGGTTTATAATCTTTATTTGTTAAGTTCAAATTCTAATAACAAATTTGTTCCAACAAAGTTTAAAAATGATATAAATTTAATGATAGATGTAGGCAATTTAAATGGTTTAGTAGTAAATGAAGGCAATTTAAAAACCTTACACATTAGCAAAAACGATTTAAATCAAGCATTTAAATTGGCTTTTAATAATTTAGGAGAAAATACAAGATTATCTAATCTAAACGAATACTCGCAAGATGAGGTAAGCTATAAAAATACTACGCAATTTACTTTCAAAAAGGACAAGCCAAGACCTTTACAAAAGGTTACAATCAGTGTCTATGTAGATGGTAAAGATGAGTTTAATATAACTTATAATAATGTTTATGATATAGCTTATACAGGCTTAATGTTTAAAGATATTAATACTACTAATCAAGCTTTAGAATTTAAAAAAGATTATGATTTTGGGTATTATGATGAGGTAGATGGGAAATTAAGTTTTATTAAAGATAATATTATTTTAGATGATTTATTGTCTAAAATTGACTTTATACCAACCTATAATAGCACTCAATTTATTAATAATAGTTTTCATAATATTTCAAATTCTTCATACACAAAAGATACTATAAAATTTGTTCCTAAAGCAGGATTTGAATATCTTTCAAATACTAAAAATACCTTTACAATAGAGTTTAAATAATCTTAAGCCCTTTAATATGGGGCTTATTTTTCTACGCAAAATAAAGCCCAGCTTAATTCTTGTTTGATTAAATCTTTATCATTTTCATATAGATTTTTTAGTTTTTCAATTTGAATATCATTTAGTTTTTTGTAAGAAAACTCAACGCTTTTTTGTAAATCTTCATAAGTTTTATAATAATTTTGATTTTTTATAGTGATTTTATTTAAAGTGAAAAAATACCCAAGCTCATTTAAAATATTTGCAGCGTAAATATAATTAGGCGTTGCAATTATGTCTAAATCAAGGGCATTTATGATTTTTTCGTGTATGTAAGAATTGTCAATTTTGTATGTAAAATATAGCCTTTTTTTAGTGCAGTTTAAAAGAATTTGCAATGCTTTTGCTAGGTCATTAACATCTAAACACCTACTAGCAAACACCAAATCCCAACTACCATCTAAATCATCATAAGAGCCTTGAATTATCCTTGCATTAGGGCAATTTATCTTAGCAAACTCAAGCATTTTAGGAGAAAAATCACATAAAGTAATATTATTTATTAAAGAGTGCTTAGCTAAAAAAGCACTCCCACAAGCAAAATCAAGCAAACTATCACACCCACTAAAATCAACTTGCTTTAAAAATTCTCTCACATAAGCTTCGTGTTTTGCGTAATCATTAAAACTTTGAGCTTTTTTATCCCACTCACTTGCGTCCTTACTCTTAAAATCACTCAAATTCTTTTGCTCAATATAAAGATTTTTAAATGATATTTTAGAAAGATTGTTTGCTTTTAGCATAAATTCTCCTTAAAAACTTGGAATTAATATATCTTTAAACTTAGTATTTAAAAACTCTCTCATTTTTTCACTTCTCATAGCCTTAAGCAAAGCTTTAGTTTTAGGGCTATTCAAATCATTGGCTCTAACAGCTAAAACGCTAGCATAATCACTATCGCTACTTTCGTGCAATATAGAATCCTTAATAGGATTTAGTCCTGCTAGTAGGGCGTAATTTGTATTAATTATCGCCAAATCACATTCATTAAGTGTTCTTGTAAGTTGTGGAGCTTCTATTTCTTTTATTGTAAGTTTTAATGGATTATCTTTAATATCTAATACTGATTTTGTGCTAGATTTTGCATCTTCATTAAAGCTTATTATATTATTTAAGGCTAGTAAATCTAAAGCTCTAGCACCATTAATAGGGTCGCTTGGTATATAAACTAAGGCATTTTTAGGCAAATCTTTAATATCTTTAATAGTATTTGAATACGCTGCCATTGGACCTAGAAATATTTTTCCTGCACTAACTAGATTTGTCCCTCTTTCTTCGTTAAAACTTTCTAAAAATTGTCTAATTTGAGTAAAATTCGCATCTAATTCTTTATCATTTAGAGCGTAATTTGGGACTATGTAATTATCAAATTCTATGATTTCTAGTTTGTATCCTTGATTTTCAACCAAGTCTTTTACATTTTCTAAAATCATAGCAGTTGGATATGGAGTTACTCCGATTTTGATTAATTTTTCATCAGCATTTAAGCTTAATAAACATAAAAATATTAATAATTTCTTCATTTGTTTTCCTTTAATTTTCAAGGTGCTTACCGCACAACAATTAAAGAAAATGTTTTTACATTTTCTTTCTAGCCCACGCTTGCTTTTTATTCATTTTTGCGTCTAGCTAGAAAGTTTAGCTAGACGCTAACGCATCTGCATCATTTATAATCCTTTTTAATTTTTTAAAGCTAATCTTAATTATAAATATTAAATAAAATAATAAAAATACTTATATTTTTTATAAGTTGTGTAAAAAAGTAACAAAATATTAAGGAATGATTTTTGCTTTTTTAAATAAATATTTAAAGGAGAGCAAATGAGAATAGAAAGTATTTCAATTTTTGATGAAGCCAAACTTCAAAAAGCTCAAAAGGCTGCAGGTGTATCATTTTCATCTATTTTTGCAAGTGAATTTGCAAGGGTAAATCCTAAGCTAGAAACGCAAGCACAGTATTCGCTAGATAAAGACATAATAGACGCTTCAAATATCTTTATAGATAGGTTTAATAATTCAAGATTTAAGGTATTTGATAATACTCACGATTTAACTAAGCTAAATTCTAATATATCTTGGCAAGGAGATTTAACAAAAGCTAAGATTTACAATGCTACTGAGTTTGGTTATAGCGTTGATAGTAGTGGCTTTTTAGGAGCTGATTTTAACAAAGCTGCAGGCTTGCCAAATGATTTTAAAATCCATTCAAGCACACTAAAAGAAATCTCAAGGCAAAATAACCTAATGACTATGCCACAAGTTGGGATTTTTAATAATATTTATGAAAATATTGATTACGCAGACACTATTAAACACCAATTTAGATTATACGAGCAAATTGTAGGAAATGTAGCCGAGTTTAGCAAAGATGATATTGCTAATATGCCAAATTATGTTGATTTGGTTGGACTTAAAATCAATAATGGTTATACATTTGATTATTCACACGCAAATGTTGGCAATAAGTATTATGAGAATAAGGAAAATGCTTTACAAATAGGCTTTAAGTTTGATTATGATTTAAGCGTAAATAATAGCAGAAAGCTTAATTTTGATTTAAGTCCTTATATAAAAGATGGCGAGATTTCTAATGCAGGATTATTTGTAAGTTTTCTAGGTGGCACACAAGGGCTTAAGGTAAGCGATAGTGGGGCAACTAAGATTAAAGATGAATATAAAGAAAGAATGATTATAGAAGATGCACTAAGTAAGCTTAATCCAAATGAAGGCATAGATATTTCAAAGCTAGAATTATTAACAGGACTTAGCAAGGAAAAAATCCAAGATTATTTAGATAAGTTTGAAGATGAGAAAAAATTAAAAGAAAAGGTAAGAGAGTTAAGCCAGAGCCTAGCAGTAGATGCTTTATTAAACAATAATTATTCAAATGATTTTAGGGCTAATGCTAAGGATTTTTATAAAAGAGTTCAGATATAAATTAAATATCTATTAATATTTTTTTAAACCTACCGATATAGAAAAATAACGGGGGTTTAAAATGCAAATAACAAATAACAATTATATAAATTATCAAACAAATATTAAAAATAAAATTCCAACCACTCAAACTCCTAAAGATAATCTAAAAGAACAAATCGCAAATATTTTAAAAGACGCCCCACAAGATGAATGGGGCACATATGATCCAAATGCTGTGCTTAGTAAAATAGGAGCTTACGAAAAAGGCAGTAAGATTTATGAAGCCTTAGAAAACGAAATACTAAAAGGAATAATTACTTACGAAAAAGACCCAAACGAGCAATTACCAAGCAATGAAGAAGTATTTAAATATCAAAAAGGCGATGATGCAAGGCTTAGCGAGTTTAAGCTAAAGGCTCAAGTAGCATTCGGCATTAAAACTAATAGTATTTATCAAAAGGCATATCAAGGCAACGCAAGTGCTGATGAAGTAAAAGATTTAGTTCAATTTTTAAAAAATAATAGTATTGATGGGCTTGATTTAAGTGGTAGATTTTTTAAAATACCTAAAGATTACGCCGATGAGATTATGGAGCTTTTTGCAGATGATAATCTAAATGTAGATGATTTTAAGCAAAAATATTTAGAGATTAAAGAAAAGATAGAAACTAAAAGAAACAAAGCAAAAGAAATAGATGAAGAACAAACTAAAGAAAAACCTTACGAAGCCATAGAAGTAAAAGGCACAAGCACTCGTGAAAATATGGAAGAAATACTTAGCAAACTTGATATTCAAAATATCAAAGATGAAAGAGATTTATTAGCTATTTTAATGGCGTATAAAGATAGCGAGAATTTATATGATAAAAGAGTTTAAAATAAAGGAATAATTATGAAAATAAATTCTTATTCAACATATCAAATAACTAATATAAGCAAAAAAGAAACAAATAACGAGATTAAAAAAGTAGATAATAAAGCAGATGATAAAAAGGTAGGAGTTGTTTTAGGATACGGAGTTGATAAAGATGGCTTTTTTACAAGTGATTTTAACAAAGCTGCAGGAATTCCTGAAGATTTTAAAATACATAGTGATACAATGCTTTCCCTTGTAGAAAAAAATAATCAAGCAAACCCGACAATATATAAAATGCGTCACAATATAGACATAGTAAAAAGTGCAAGTAGTGCTTATAAAGTTTTAAAAGGAGTTTTAGGCGATGAGTTTTTAAACTCAAAGGATTTTTTTAGCTCTGATGAGCTTTGGAAAACTTCACATTTTTTTGAAATGGATAAAAGAAGCTTAACTATTACAAAGACTTTTGATAAATTAGAAGATTATCAAGACTATGTAAAAATGACAGATTATTGTAGGCTTGATTCAAAATATAGAGCTACTAATTATTTATCTGGCTTGTTTGCACAAGATGATATTTTTCATAAAGTAGAACCACCTGTAAATAATTATGATGCGTGGTTAGATAGTATATGTAGTTTTATCTACGACCCACATAAAGAAAACTACCAAAATGAGCAAGGCGAGTATAGCAAAGGCGGACTTTTAGCTGCTGTTTTATATAATAATTATATTTTAGTAGAAGGTGAAAAAACTAATTATGCTAAGCAAATGGGACATGACTACAGCGACCCATTTGACCCGTATCGCACAGATGATGATTGGGGTATGATAAAGCCAAACAATACAAAACGCTATGAGATAGGTAAAGAAGATGAGTGGCAAAAGCTAATGCAAAAATTATTATATGAAATGCTAAGTGGTAAAAACCTAAAAGCTCCTAAAGATATAGATAATTACGAAACATTTGAAGAGTTTTTACAAGCAGCTTTACAATACAGCCAAAAAAATATAAGTTTATTTGATATAAAAGTTTAAATTCCTATTTCAAATTCTATTAATTTTAAAGGAATTTAAAATTATGAATTATTTAAAAATATTACGAAAAGTAACAAATATTAATAATGTTTTTAATATTAAGTTTTATTTAAAATTAGTTAAAGTATTATGAGATTTTATTTTAAAACAAAGGAGAGATAATGTTTAAGAAAACATTAAAAGTTTTATCTTTAGTTGCCGTTTTAGGCTTAAGTGCTAATGCTAATGATTTATTAGCAGATATTAGCAAAGGTGCTATAAGTGATAATTCATTAGGTGTTAAAGTTTTAAATACTGAAGAGATGAATAAAGTTCATGGCGGGTATATCGTAAGTTATTTCAATACTACATTTCATAGTGCAAATTTATTGCAAACAAATCATGTGGTATTGTTTGGTGATAATGAATTAGATAAAAGAGCAGTATATATGTATGGTTATGATTTTAAAAAAACTGATAATGCATCATATATGCAAAAAAATGCATTTAATGAAGCAATAATTGGATTAATGAATGGAGAATTGTTGGCAATTTCTTTTACTCAAACAAAAATTCCTCAATTTATAGGAAGTCAATATAGTTATAGTTATGATCCTAAAGCTGTAAATTATTATACTGGTAAAACTAGAGCTATTACGGGTAATTCTTGGCTTAGAAATTTAACACTTAACAAAGCTATTAGAAATGATATTTATATGCAAGCTATAAAAGAGCATGGTAATTTTGCATTAGGGTTCTAATAGAACCCTACCTAAAGGAATAATTATGAAAATAAATTCTTATTCAACATATCAAATAACTAATATAAGCAAAAAAGAAACAAATAACGAGATTAAAAAAGTAGACAATAAAGCAGATGATAAAAAGGTAGGTGAAGTATTAGGATACGGAGTTGATAAAGATGGCTTTTTTACAAGTGATTTTAATAAAGCCGCAGGTATTCCGGATAATTATAAAATCCACAGCGATAGTTTAAAATCTTTAGTAGAACAAAACAATAAAGCTCATATAATAGGTAAAAGATTCATGGAAATTGATATAGCAAAAAGCGTTGGAAATGCTTATAAAGTCTTAAGCCAAGTTGTAAGTGAAGATTTTTTAAACTCTAAAGAATTTTTTAACAAAGAAGATATTAACAATTTGCCATGTGGGTTTGAGATAGATAATAGTACCTTTAGTGTAGGCAAGATTTTACAAACTAGATATGATTTTGAAGATTATAATGATAAGAATATTCATGCACGAGATTTTCAAAGAATAAAGGGTGCTGATACACTATTTCATTATGATGGTGATGGCAAAATGGATATGTTTCCCGTGCATAGCGATAGTTTTTCTCAAGGTTATTCTATTTTATGGGACGCTAAAGGCGATAATTATAAAAACAATCAAGGAGATGTAAGTCGTGGTGGAATATTAATAGCCGTATTAAGAAATAATCATTTTTTAGTAGAAGGCGAGAGAACTTATTGGGGCAAGATGAGTGGCGGGG
>NZ_JACGAS010000026.1:0-23429 GCF_020138135.1 Campylobacter sp. RM12647
AATAAATTTTTAGAAGTTAGCCAAAATGCAGTGCTTAGTAAAGAAGAGATGTTAAACTCAAGGCTAGGAGTAAGGCTTGATAGCGAGATAAATGAATATAATTTATTGCAAATTACTAGCGTAGAACTTAGTGCTAAAGGAGATGATATTAGCGATGAAATGTATGAAGCTCATAATACTATTTCAAAGGATTTAAGTGATACTATTTTAAAGGATAAAAATAAAGATGGTTCATTAACGCTAGATGAACTTATGTTAAATGAGAGTAAAGAAAAATATTTAGAAGAATTAGAAAATCTATATAAATACACTGAAAAAAATCAAATTGATAAAAAGCCTAAAATAGATTTAAGACTAAAAGAATACGCTATTAATGAAGAAAACAATCACATAAGAAAACTAAAGCAAGATATAAAATTATTTAAAAACTCAAATTCTTTAAAAATAAATGAAGATAAAGAAAAAGAATTAAAAGACAAAAATAATTTAGAAGAATTTTGTGAGTTTAGCATAAAGCTAATTGATGAGCTAAAAGCTTATAAATTACTAGATTTAAAAGCTTAGAAAGGTCTTTAAAATGCTAAAAACAATATTTTATATAATGATTTTTTTAATATTTTTTATTATTGGTTTTTTAGTTTTTTTAAGTTACGGCAAAGCTGATGGTAATATCATAAATATTGTTAGCTTATCAATTGATAAAATAGAAGAAAAACTTATTAAAAATAATTATTGCAATTCTAAAGAAGATTGCGGTAATAAAACTTATATTTTATACGATTCGTCTTTTAATAATATTCATTTAAATATTTATAACAATGTAGATAGAACTACAAGCAATGAAATTTGTAGTATGATGAAAAACATAAAAACACAAAATAAGCATATAGATTTTTATCTTGAGTTTTTTGAGTATTCTAAAGATGAGTATTATCAAGGATATAACAACAATAATCAAGCAATAAAACAAAAAGCATTTTATAAGTGTAAATATTAATAAGATTTAAAAGGAAAGGACTTTTTAAGCCATTTCCTTGATAATTTTAGAATTATTTATTTAAAAAAGTTTTTAAACTATTATATCTTTCACAACCCATACTAGATTGAGCATCACAAGCTCTTTTGTAATAACTTAAGGCTTTTTGTGGATTTGTTTCTAAACCATAATTTTTACCATCTTTTAAAACCAATCCATCTCCTGCTACAACGCAAAATTTGTTATGAGATGATTCGTTTTTTACTATTATATTTGGTAATTCGCATAATTTACTTATAGCTTTTTGAGCATCAATATAGGCTTCTTTAATATCAATTAATTGTTCTTTCACTAATTTTACATTAGCAATAGCTGTCATTAAACAACCACTAAAATTATCTTTAGCACATAAATCTTTTGAGTATTGATAACAAGCTTTCAAATCTTCTTTGCAGTATTCATCAAGCTCAAAAGCACAATTTGATTGGTCTTGATTTTTACAAGCTTTATCAATATTACTAATATCAACAGCAAATAAGCCTGAAATTAAAGCTAAACTTAATAATATCTTTTTCATAAACTCTCCTTAAAAATAATTTGAATTATATTGATTTATGAATTAATTTCTAATTAAATAATTACTATTGAATGAATTAAAATATTAAATATTTAAAGCTACTTAATACTTATTATTTGTTTATTTAAATAAGGAACACATTTTGCTCTTGTTTAATTATTATAAATTAAAGGAGAGCAAATGTTAATAAATAATAGGATTGTTCTTAGTTCTTTTACTAAGACAAATAACTTAAATGATAATAAAAAAGCTTCATTTGAAGAAGCTTTACAAGCTCAAAGTAAAGCAGCAAGCAATATAAATGATGAATTAATTAATAAGTGTATATCAAATTCTAAAGATGATTTTGCTTGGATGCACTATGGAAATTGTTTATTTTTTCCCACAGAATGGCATACTCCTAGAAAAGATAAAGAATTAGATAGCGAGTATTTAAATAGAATTCCTAAAGAAGATGTAGGGGTAATGATGTTTTTAGAAGCTTGTGGGATAGTTGAGACTAAAAAACTAGAATCAGTTAAAAATAATTTAGATTATGAAGGTTTAAAAGTAGCAGAAGAAATCATAGAGAACTATCAAATCACACCTGATTTGGAGTTAAAAATAATTGAATTTGCTAAAAAATCATCAAAAGAATTTATGAATAAATTTGATTTACCATCAGGTAGCGTAGGGCTTGATCACCCTAAATTACAAGCTATTTTTAAAAAACATGGAATTTCAATGGATGAATTTGTAGATAAAGAAAAGCTAATGCAACAAAGCTTTAAATTTGATTTTGATAAAGAAAAAGATAAATTATTAGATGAATTAATGAAAATTAGTGATAACTCTAAGGCAAGATTAGGAATTAGCTAATTCCTAATTAGCTTTATTTGTTTAGGCTTAATGCTTATTAAGTTTATTTGTTGATTTAAAAATATTCTCAAATTTTTTAATGTAAGCTAATTGATTATGTTAAATCTAAAATATTTTTTTAATAATTATAGATACTTAAACAAATCATATAAATTTTTACAATATTAAGTATTTTTTAAGAATGGGGGGGGGGTATTATTTTCTTTTTTATCAAAAAAGGAGAATGAATGAAGAAATTATTGTTTTCAACACTTTGTTTAGGTGCTTTAGGTGTAGCTGCTAATGCGGGAACTTATTCTGGTATTAATTTTGGCTTTTTATCTACTTCAAAAACAATGTTTATTATCAATAATAAAGAATATTTAGGCAATAATAATTGGGATATTAATGGCTATATTAGAACTTATAAAGAGCACGAAAGAGATTCTGAATTTGTTTGGAGTTTTGAGGCTAATTATTTTTGGAATAATTACAAAGATAGATTTGATGACTTAATTCCAATTATAAGAAATAATCAATTTGATTTTAGTGTTTTGATTGGTTATGGAATGTATGTTAATGATGAATATGAAGATGAGCTTAGTTTGAACTTAATGGGTGGTCTTGCGTATCATAATATGGGTATTAGAGGCGGTGCTATTTATGATATTAAGGGATTAAAATTTGGTTTAAGTGCCTTATCAAAACCATTTGATACAAAAAAATATATGGTAACTCTTGATGCTTATTATAATTTTTATTTAAGTAATAATTATTTTAGAGATGTTCAAAATGAATTTGGTGTGAAAAAGAATAGAAATGCTTATGATATATCTTTAGGTATGTTGTTTAATACTACACCATCTCGTTATAGCCCTTATGTTAGCACTAAAGTGGGTGTTAAAGATAATTTATTTTCACAAAAGAATAATAACCTTTATATAAATCTTGGTTTAGGTTTTCATTTTTAATTTAACTAATAATTTATAAATTTCGTGCTTTTTGGCACGGAATTTAAATCTAAAATTCGTTTTTTAAATTCCTTTATTATTCGCTTTAATTTTAAAGGAATTTAAAATATGAATTATAAAAATATAAAAAATTAAAAAAACCTTTTTTAAGAAAAATGAAATTCTTAGTCAAATTATCTTTTTTAGTGATTAATTTTGAATTTGTATATTTTATAAATTACTTTAGAGAAAAAAGGGCTTAAATTGTAAAGGTCATTTAAGAAGTTATATATCGCTTTATAAAATTAACAATATAAAAAATTATTGTAAAATAAGAAAAAAGGATAAAAAATGGTAGCTCAATATACGGAAATACAAAATAAAGAAAATATAAATAAAGATTATATTGAAATAGGCATTGGGCTTAGCTTGGTTGATAATCTTAAACCATCTGAATATTTTAAACAAACTTTAACAACAGCAAAAACATATCAAGAATTAGAAATTAGCATTAAAACATATTATCAAAATAAAAAACTTGATATTCAACAAATATGTGAAAAAGAATGCGATTTGGTATCTATAAATATTGCTAAGTTTTTAGACAATAATAGCTTTAGATTTTCTCCGATTGCTTTAAAAATTATTCATAAAAATATATTTCAAGATGCTTTTGTTCAAGGGCTTGAAAAATATGTTGGTGTTTTTAGAGATGTAAATATTGCTAAAAATGAAGATATTTTAGGGGGAGATAAAAGCGTAGAATATGTTGATTTTAATGAGATTAGCGATACTCTTGAATATGATTTTGATAAGGAAAAAAAGAAAAATTATCTTCTAATGAGTAAAGAAGAACAAGTTTTAAATATAGCAAAATTTATAAGTGATATTTGGCAAATTCATCCATTTCGCGAAGGTAATACTAGAACAATCGCTGTTTTTGCAATCAAATATCTACAAAGCAAAGGTTTTGAAGCTAATAATGATATTTTTAAAAACAACTCAAAGTATTTTAGGGACGCATTAGTTTTAGCTAACTATGAGAATATTAAAAATAATATAAAAAGCGATTTTTCGTATTTAGAAAGTTTTTTTAATAAATTTATATTGAATAAACAAGTAGAATTAAAAAAACTACCTTACGATAAAAAATAATCATTTAATAGTAGATAAAGTATCTTTATAAAATAACAATAAGATAAAATTCAAATTAATTTGCTTGAAATTCTAAGGAATTTAAAATAGGAATTTAAATATCTAAATCCTAAGATTTAGATATTTATTAATTACGCTAGAGCTTTTTCTAAAGCGTCAAAATTAGGTAGTTCTGTAATTTCAGCACAAACTTCGCTATAAACTATTTTTCCACCTTTTTGAACAAAAACAGCTCTAGTTGTAAGTCCTTCTAAAGCACCTTCTTGTATTCTACAGCCGTAGTTTTTAACAAATTCGCCGTATCTAAAATCACTAACTGGAATTATATTTTCTAAGCCTTCAGCAGTGCAAAATCTTGCAAAAGCAAAAGGTAAATCCATACTTACAACATAAACTTTCATTCCAAGTTTGTTAGCTTTTACATTAAATTCTCTAGCTTCTTTAGCACATACACCTGTATCAATACTAGGAACGCTTACTATGATAGCGTCTTCATTTAGATTAATTACGCTTAAATCTTTACCTACTACTTTAGTATCTTTAATACTATCTCCTAGCTTAATTGCTTCACTAATTGCAACAGGGCTACCTTTAAAATTAACTTTCATAAAATCTCCTTTTTTAAAAATAAGACAAAATTATTCCTATTTTTGGTTACAAAATGATAACTCAAAATATAAGGAATTTAAAATGTGATTTAATAATACAAAAAATAATATATTTTTACTATTTTTTTTAAAAAATATAGCTGTTTATTGTCTAAAAATATTTAGTATTCATCGTTTTTTTATTTTAGGAGAAGATTATGAAAAAGATTTTATATTCTGTTTTAACTTTAGGGTTTTTAAGTTCTTATGCTAACGCTTACAATCATACGGGAATTGAGTTTGGCGTGGGAAGTGATAATGTATTAAATTCTAATATTTATTATAAAAATTATAACAATATAGATGATTTAGTATATAGTGCAAATATAAGCGTATCAAAGCAAGAGAGCAAAACTTATTATGGTAAGTATAAATATAACATTTATTCATTTGGTGCTTTAGGTGGTTATGCGATTGGCTTACCTTATCAAGAATTAGATGATGCGTTAAATATATTAGCCGGAGCTTATTATTACTCAATAAAGCCAAAATATGATGGTATTTCAAGCTCTACTTTAAATGGATTTGGTATTCAAGCTGGAGTGCATTATTCTGTAAAAATTATTGATAATGTAACAGCAGGTGGAGAAATATTTTTGCATCATGATTTTAAAGATTTAAATAGCACATATATTAGTGCTGGTGTTGAGGGAATTTATGATATTAATGAGAGCTTATATGTAAATGCTAAATTAGGCTATCAAGGTAGAAGTAATTTTTCTAACTCAAATCTATTAGTTGGTATAGGATATAACTTCTAATACATTATGCTTTTAAGATAAAGTCCGCTTGGTTTTGCAAGGGTTCTTGAGTGAATTTCCTTGCAAGCTAATTGTTCTTTTAATTCAACTATACTTAATTTTTTTTCATTTATTTTAAGTAAAAAATCAACCATCAATCTAATCTGACCCCTTAAAAATCCATTAGCAAAAAAGTTCAAAACAACCAAATCTTTATACTTATAAATTCTAGTTTTATAAATAGTTCTAATGCTATTTTTATCATCATCAAGGCTTAAGCAAAAATTAGCAAAATCATGCTCTCCTTCATATACTTTTAAAGCGTTTTTTAATAATTGAATATCAATTTCTTTTGCGTAATCACAGCAATATGCTTTATTAAAGGCGTTAAAATAAGGCGAGATTATATATCTATAGCTTCTAAGTTTTGCATCAAATCTAGGTTCAAATTCGCATTCTTTTATATGTTTTATATAAATACCATTTAGAGTATTGTTGAGTTTTTTTAATACAAAATCTTTATTTAATTTATAACTTGAACTAATTCTTGCCACATTACAATTTGCATGCACTCCTTTATCAGTCCTACTAGCAAATATACTAGGCTTAAATATCCCAACACATTTTAAAGCATTATCAAGTGTATTTTGAACGCAAGTTAAATTTGGTTGCTTTGCTGAACCAAAAAATCTTGAACCATCATAACTTAAGATTAGTTTGTATGTAAATTCTTTAGTATTTTTACACAAATTTTTGCCTTTTTTTATATATTTTTAATTTTTATTTATACAAATTTTTAAAAATTATTATAGAATGAAAGTTTTAACCTTAAAAAACCAAAAAAAGGGCTTATTTTGAATAATACATTTTCTAAAATTGGATTTATTTTAGCAGTTGCTGGTTCTGCTGTTGGACTTGGAAATGCGTGGAAATTCCCTACAATGGTAGGAACTAATGGTGGTTCAGCCTTTGTAATGCTGTTTATTTTGCTTACTTTAGGCGTTGGATTTGTTATATTTTTGTGCGAGTTATATATTGGTAAAGCATCAAGGCTAGACCCTGCTAGTGCTTATTATTTTTTAGCACCTAAGTATAAAAAATCTTGGTCTTTAGTAGGCTTTACAATGATTGGGGCTTTATTAATCGTTAGTTTTTATAGTGTGATTATTGGCTGGATAATTTATTATATTTATTATTCACTATCTACTATTTTTAATATAAATACACTTAGCACTCAAATTGCTGATAATAAAGAGCTTTTTATTAATTTAGTGGAAACTAATTTAAGTGCTTTGATAATATGTTTTAGTATAGTGTTTTTTATAGCCTTTTACACGGTGGCAAAAGGTGTTAAAAATGGTATTGAAAAGCTAAATGTATTTATGATGCCAACATTATTTATAATGCTTTTATTAATGCTTTGCTATAGCTTTACTCAAGATGGTTTTAAAGACGCTTTTAATTTCTTATTTATGCCTGATTTTAGCAAGATTAATCAAGATTCTTTTTTAGACGCTTTAGGACTTGCTTGTTTTTCTTTAAGTATTGGAGCAGGTAGCATTATTACTTATTCAGCTAGCTTACCTGAAAGAACTAATTTTGTAAGTTCAACTTTTTATATAATTTTTATAAATCTTTTAATAGGTCTTATGATGGGGCTTATTGTATTTAGTTTTATTTTTGAGTTTAATGCTGACCCTAGCGCACAAGGTCCTGGGCTTATTTTTATTTCTTTGATTTCGCTTTTTGCAAAACTTGGACTTTTAGGCAAAATATTAGCTGTTACATTTTTTATAGCTTTATTTTTTGCAGGGATTACTAGTGCGGTTTCAATGATAGAGCCTTTTGTATTTTATCTAATAAATAAATTCAATTTCTCAAGAATAAAAGCTATTGTTTTAATTGGGGTAGTTGTGTATATTTTAGGGCTTTTATGTATATTTTCAGGCATTGAAGCTTATAAAAATAATTTAACATTTTTTGGAATGAATTTCTTTGATATTTTAGATAATGTTAGCTCAAATATCATTATGCCTTTTGGCTCATTTATGGCTGCAATTTTTGTTGGGTTTTTTATTAGCAAGCAAGATTTAAAAGAAACCTTTATCCCTTATATGGGTGAGCTTGGTTTTAAAATATGGATATTTTTTGCAAGATTTGTTGCACCTATTGCTGTGCTTGTTATTGTGTATTTTAAATTTAAAGGATAAAAATGAGAGAACAATTTTCTAAAATTGGCTTTATTTTAGCGATGGCAGGTTCTGCTGTTGGACTTGGAAATGCGTGGAAATTCCCTACAATGGTAGGAACTAATGGTGGTTCTATTTTTATATTTCTTTATTTGGTTTTAACATTTTTAGTAGCTTTTATGGTTTTTTTAGGAGAGCTTAGTATTGGTAAAATTACTCAAAAAGACGCTGTGAATGCTTTTAGCGATTTAGCAAAATCTAATAAAAAAGCTTGGGGATTTGCAGGATTTTTTATGATGGGAGCTATTTTAATAGTTTGTTTTTATAGCGTTGTAATAGGCTGGATTTTAAAATACATTTATTCTAGTTTTTTTGCTTTACCAAATTCTGTTAGCGAAGCTGGAGATTTATTTGGTAATTTATTGACAAAAGACTTATTATCTCAAATTATTTGCTTTAGCATAGTGTTTTTTATGATTTTTTGGGTTGTTAGTAAAGGAATTAAAAGTGGCATTGAAAAAATGAATGTATGGATGATGCCAAGTTTGTTTATATTATTAATTTTAATGCTTTTATATAGTTTTACTTTTGATGGATTCGTTAAGGCGTTTAGCTTTTTGTTTAAGCCTGATTTTTCTGTTTTATTTGTTGAAGATAAACTTAATATAAAATTAATTTTAGACGCTTTAGGGCTAAGCTTTTTTAGTCTTTCTATGGGTGTTTGCGTGGTTTTAACTTACGCTGCTAGTTTGCCAGAAAATATAAATGTGATTAAATCAACTTTATCAATTATTTTTATAAATATTTTAGTTGGTATTATGATGGGGCTTATTGTATTTACCTTTGTTTTTGAATATGGAGCAAATGCAAGCGAGCAAGGGCCAGGACTTATATTTGTAAGCCTTATGAGTTTATTTTCAAATCTTGGAATTATTGGAAATATACTTGCGATTGCATTTTTTATAGCATTACTCTTTGCTGGGCTTACTAGTGCTGTTTCAATGATTGAACCTTTTGCTTTTTATTTAATAAATAAATTTGGAATTTCAAGAAAACTTGCTCTAATTTATATAGGTATTTTTGTTTATATTATGGGGATATTTTGCATATTAGGTTTTAATAATGAATATTCTTCAATTTTTACATTTTTTGATAAAAGTATATTCGATATATTAGATTATTTAACTTCTAATATTTTAATGCCATTATCAGCGATTATTACTTGTATTTTCGTAGGATTTTTCGTAGAAGTGAATAAACTTAAAAACTTATTTATTCCTTATATGGGTGAGTTTGGATTTAAAATATGGTTATTGTTTATAAGATTTATTTGTCCTATTGTAATACTTATAATAATGTTAGAGAATTTAGGTCTAACTAAGTATTTAAAGTCTATGTTTTTTTAAGATATATTTTTAACTAAGACTTATAAAAATTTATTAAAATTTAAAAAAAAGTATAATTTTAAGAATATTTAAAGTTTGGTTTAGTTAGTATTTATATTTCAAACTAAACTCATTTATCCCCGTTAAAACGGGGTAAATATAAAATATATCTTAAATATACCGCTAGTTAAATTAGTAACTTGAGTAGAAAAGTTACTAATTTTAAAAATTATTTCGCTATTATTCATTTAATTTGATATTTTAAGCTTAAATAAAGGATTATTATGAATGCAAATGTATTAGCTCAAATTCAATCTACATTAAAAACTTTAGGCGTGAAAGCTGATGAAAAAGAAATCTACGAAAAAATCAATGCAAAAAAGTTAAAATTAATATGGCTACATTTTAGCGAATGCACAGGCTGTAGTGAGAGCTTTATTAGAAGTGAGAGTATTGGTCTTGATGATTTGATTTTTGATTTTATAGATTTAATCTATCACGAAACTTATATGGCAGCTAGTGGATTTTTGGCTGAAGATTTATTAGAAATTAAAGAGCCATTTTTATTAGTAGTTGAAGGTGCTATTGCTAGTAATGAGTTTTATACAAGTGGTGCTCCAGCTCACTCTGCTTTACATAAATTAAAAGAATTAACCAATCGTGCAAGTTGTGTTTATGCTGTAGGTTCATGCTCATCTTATGGTGGTATTCAAGCAGCTAAGCCAAATCCTACTAATTCTATTAGTATTGAAGATATTTTAGAAGGTGCTGTATTAATTCCTGGTTGTCCTCCAAGTGAGAGCAATATCATTGCTAGTATTTTACATTTTGCGTTTTTTGATAAAGCTCCTACATTAGATGATAATAATCGTCCTGCTTTTGCTTATTCAAAATGCTTACACGATATGTGCGAAAGGAAAATAGCTTTTGAGAGTGGGGAATTTGTTGAAGAATTTGGAGATGAAGCAGCTAAATCGGGCGCTTGTTTGTTTAAAGTAGGGTGTAAAGGACCATATACTTTTAATAATTGTCCTAAGACAAAGTTTAATGCTAAAACTTCTTGGCCGGTTCAAGCAGGACATGGCTGTATTGCCTGTAGTGAAAGAGATTTTTGGGATAATTACGGCGTTTATGAACAATCACTCGCTAGTTCTTACGCACAAACTAAAAGAGCAAGGTGTTATGATGATTTAGCTAGATTTAATAAGAGCGATGAGGTTGTTGTAAAAGATGATGGGATTTATATTAATAATGAATTATCAGCTTTTTTAGAATTTGAAAGTAAAAATCACGCAGAATTATTAAATAAAAACAAATTAGGTGCTAAGTTATTAGCAAATTATAAAGAAAAATTTGGCTTAAACCTTGAAGGAGATAGCGAGATTTTAAATACTTTTAGTGGTGTTTTAATAAGCTCGGCAAATATTTTAGGACTTAAATTAGGCTTAACTGAACTTCTTGATTTAGCTAATAAATATGAAATAGGAATTGCTAGTGGGCTTGATTTTAAATTAGCTAAAAAACCTATTTTAATGGATGTTAGTAAGTCTTTTAGATTGATTTTGATATATCGTTTAGGCGGACTTGATGATATTGCGATTTTGTTTGGTGTTGTTGATAGTATTGCTTCAATGATAGCGAAATCTTTAAAAATGCTAGAGTGTAAGAGTGTAAAGTTTGAAGGAGAATTATTTAAACATCAAATATTAGTTGATAGATTGAATTATCACTTAAGAAATTTCTAAGAATTTGAATTAAGAATTTATTTCTTAATTCTTATAAATATTTATCTAAATTATCTTTATATTTTAGACTTAATCTTAAATAAAGTTCATTTATTTCATTTTTAAATTCTTCGTTTTTATAAGCATTTAAGAAATTGTTTGTATGCAAAATCTCTTTTTTGTTTTCACAATTATCAAGATATAAATCTTTTAAATAAAGTTTAAGGTATTTGACTAAAAGCTCTAATGCTCTAAATATAAAAATTATTATTGGCTCATTTGAGATTTGCTTTACATTTAATAAAAATTGCGCTTTTAAATTATCAAAATCATACTTTATTAAAGGGCAAGGATGAGATGAAAAATCTTTATAAAATAAATCATATAAGCTAATTGCATTTATATCCAAAACCAACCCATCATCATTAACTAGAGCAAAAAACGGATATAGCTTACAAGCTAAAGGACGAAAAGCGCATAAGCCTTTATAAGAGCATTTGACAAAGCATAAAGTGATTGTTTTTTCGCATTTTAATTTGTAAGCAATACTTGCAACTAGACTTAGATTGGTTTTATCTTTAATGTATTCATACTCGCTTTTTAGCATAGGGATTATTACATTAAAGGGCTTATCTGCATTACAGCAATGCCCGTTGCAAGATTTGTAGCAATCTTTAAAATAAATTATTTCTAATTCTTCAAGCTTTTTGAAAAAACTCATCAATAAAAGGCGTTAAATCATTTTGCATAAAGAAAAAATGATTTCCATTAAAGGTAATTAGTTTTGAGTTTTTGATTAAACCTTGCATTTTATTTGCTATGCTAAGTGGTGTTGCAGTGTCGCTTTCTCCCCATAATAGCAAGGTTTTTGTGTTGATTTTGCTAATTTCGTTTTGATAGTCTTCATCAACTACATTTTTAAAAGTCTCATACATAATAGGGCTTAGAGTAGCACCATCTTTACTAGCTAAAAATCTTCTTATATTTTTAAATCCTAATTTATTTAAGCATTTTGCAAGAAAGATTTTTAGCTTTACTTTAGGGCTTTTTGGTAGTTTTAACCCAGCACTAGCACATAAAATCAACGCATCATAATCATTCTTACTAGCCATTAGACAAGCAATTTTGCCACCATAAGAATGACCTAGCAAAATATCAACTTTTATTTCTAATGCTTTTATAAATTCATTTGTCAAATTAAGATAATCAATAGAGTTAAAAGCATAACTTGGCTCATCACTTCCACCAAATCCTGCAAAGTCTAAAAATATCATTTGCTTACAATGTTTGCTTAAAGATTTTGTGAAAAATTGCTCCATTAGTTCTTTATTAGCACCCCAGCCGTGCATTATTAAAGCTACTTTTTCTCCATTTCCTTGTCTTATTAGATAACTTAGCCCGAGATTTTTTATATTAATTCTTGCCATTTTTTTTGTCCTTATAAATAGCTTCTAAAATTACTAAAGCATTTTGTAATTTTTCATATTCGGCAAGGTTTAGCATAACACATTGGAATTTGTTGTTTTTTACTACGAAGACTTTTTTATTTCCTTCAATTTTTTTTAAAATTGCAGAAAAATTACGAACTACATCAGTAGCTGAAAATATCTCATCTTGGCTAAATTTCATATTTTTCCTTTTGTGATTTTAAATAATAAAGCAAAAACTAATCCAAAACCACATTCGCTAAAAATTAGCGAATGTTAGAGCTTTTATTATTTAAATCATATAGGTGTTTAGCCCAAATTGTAATTATACAAAATGCAAAAATTGAGCTAAAAAATATCATTAAATTATATAGTTTTGCATCAAGATATAAGGCACATACAAATGCTATTGCAAATAAAATATAACTTGCTTTTTTATAATCAATACTAAGGCAGATTGCTCCTATTAAATTAATTAATATTATTAACATTTGCTCTCCTTAAATTAATAATTAATCCTAAAATTATAAGTAATATAACAAAGTCAAACATCATTGTTATAAACACAAAACCACTAATACAAATATCAGATATTAATAATGCCAATAAAATAATTAAGCTAATTATCATTAGATTTTTAGTTTTATTTACAAAAATATAGCTAAGAATAATGCTTAATATAAAGCTTATTAAAAATGCAAATTGTTCTACTTGCATATTTTGAGTAAGTTTATTGGCGATAAAATAAATAGCAGTAGCATTTAAAGATGGATAAAACGCTGCATAAGCAATTGCTTTATAAAGTAGATTATCTTTATGTTTTTTACTAGCTAATAATAAAGCTTTGTATATAAATAAGCAAGTAAATATTCCACATAAAAATAAAATAAAATAAAGTTGAAAATCAGCAAACATAACTCTATGAATATTAAAAAATATTTCATAAATTGATGAAAATGCACTTAGTTTGCTTTCTTTTGGAGTTTGTTTTACATTAGCTTCGCTATCAAAAACATAGCTTTTATTACTTTTTGTATTAATTGATGGCATTATATTTTTATCATCATTTAAAGTAATTGCAAATTCTTTTGTGCTTTTATTTAAAACTATTGTTATATTTTTTGTATTTTCTAAATTATTAATAGCTTTGCTAATTAAATTTGTATCAAAAATAAAACTTTTATCACTATTTGTATTTGCGTTACTTGGTGTTTTTGCTTGTTTAGTGGTAGTTGTAGTAAATAATTTTTCTATATCTTTAATGTAATTTATGCCTATTCCACTAAGTGCTAAGATGAATAAAAATGAACCTACAAAAAGTCCAGCAACTATGTGAAAATCAAATAATCTTGCTAAATCATTTTTCACATTAATTTTATTGAAATTCTTTTTATTCCAAATCAAAATCCCACTTATATATAAAAATATTATCCCAGCTGCAAAAATACTAACAATTGCTTCTAAGAAATCTTTAAAACTACCATTAATAGGCAATAATTTATAATGAATGCTAGTTAAAAATTTAGCTCCTAAAGTGCTTGTTTTATTTAGTATATTTTCTCCATCAAAATAGCTTATATTACTTTTTCTTTCGCCTTTTGTTGAATTAGAATTATAATAATTAATCTCATATAAATTATTATAATAACTAGGAGTTTTGATAGATATAAAATCGTAATCTTTATATTTTTCTTGTGCGTAATTAATAGCACTACCTAATCCATTTATATCATTATTTAAGATAGTTTTGCTTTCGTGCAACTTTGGCTGCATATAAAAATCAATTTCATTTCTAAAATAACTAATGGTTCCAAAAAAGGTTATTATAAAAAGTAACCAACAAGCATAAATTCCAATGTAAGAATGTAATTTTCTAAGTGTTTTCATATCTTTCCTAATCTTAGGAATTTCAAATTGAAATTCCTATTGTTTTTAATCATCAAGCACGGTTTTTGTGATAGTTCCGTTATTGTCTATATAAACTTTATAATTGTTATTAAATTTTAGTTTATATCCGTTCCATTCTTTTTCAATTTCCATTAATTTCGCATTTTTTTGATTTTCTTTAGCAAGTTTTAAAACATCTTGCATAATGCTATCAGGAATTGGAGAGTATTTTCCATCTATTTCTTTAATATCTCCAGATTTAGAAAAATCAAGTTCAACTCCACTGCTAAGTTTGATTTCATAAGAATCCCAATCTTTTTCAGCTTTAACTATATTTTCATTTGTAAAATGAGTTTTTACAAAGTCTTGAATATTTTGTGGTAGTTCGCTTGGATTTATATTTGTATCAGCTAATAAACAGCAACTAATTGCACCTAAAAATAAAAGTTTTTTCATACTTTACTCCTTAAAATGATTTGAATCTTGATACTATCAAAATATTGTAATTTTGATTATACCCCCCCCCCGTGTTAATGATTAGCTTTAATTTTATTTAAATAAAAATACAAACTAAGAGCAAAGCAAAACATAATTAAACTCAAAATTTGACCCATAGATAGGCTTAATGCAATAAAGCCTAAATTAAAATCAGGTTCTCTAAAGAATTCACAAATAAATCTAGCTATCCCATACGACATTGCATAAATACAGATTAATTGCCCGTTAAACTTTATTCTCTTTGAAAAAATGTAAATGATAATGAAAATTATTAAACCTTCAGCGAATGCTTCATATAATTGACTAGGGTGTCTTAAGGTATCTCCTACATAAACGCCCCAAGCTACATCAGTTGCTCTGCCAAATAGTTCGTGGTTTAAAAAGTTTCCAATTCTTCCAAATATATACCCTAATGGCACTGATAATGCTACCAAATCAAGTATTTTAAACATATTTTTTTTATATTTTTTAGAATAAAGATAAGTTGTAATTAATGCACCAACTAATGCTCCGTGATAGCTCATTCCAGCAATTCCTACAAATTCGCCATTTACAAACGGATTAAACATTTGCCAAGGATTGCTTAAATAATATAATTTATCATCGCTATAAACTAAAATATATCCTATTCTAGCTCCTAAGATTATGCCTATTTCTATCCAAACGAAATAATTTTCTATTTCTTTTTTGCTAAAGCCAAAGCGTGGAGCAAATTTTTGTCCTATAAATAATGCAATAAGCAGTGCTAGTATGTAGCAAAGTGCGTAATAATGTATTTTAAACATTCCTATGCTAAATGCAACTCTATTGGTATTTTCATAAAAATGTTGCCAAAATTCAAGCATTATTATCCTTTTTTAGAATTTCAAAATATATTAAAAACCACTTAGTTTTTTGCAAGATATTTGATTACCTAAATTACAAGATTTTTCTAAGAATTTTTTACTTAATTTAAATTTACCCATATTTAAATAAGCATTAGCTCCAGCAAAACAAGCTTCTTCATAGCCTTTATTGCAAGTTTGCTCTAAAAGATTGAATGCTTTTTTTGTGTCATTATTTTCTAAATGCACACTTGCTTCAAATATGCAAGCATTAAAGAAATTTTTGTTACAAGCAATGTGAGCGTATTTAATAGCGTTTTCTTTATCTAAAAATCCTTTATAATATCTAGCAGTTGCATAACAAGAGTTTTGATTATTTTCGTTATCACATTGAGCTTTTATGATTTTTAGTGCTTTTGTTGAGTTTTGTTCGTAATTTAATACAAGCTTAGTGCAAGCTAATTCAAAATGATTTTGACAAGCAAGTCTTAAGGCATTAAAAATCGTATAATCATCATCACTAAAAGTAGAAATTGTATAACAAGCTGCCATATTTTTTGCCTTGCATTCATCGTTTATATAGTCTTTTGCTTCTTTTATGTAAGTTATTTTATTTATATTATTTGCTTCATCACAGCCTTTAAAATCATTATTACTACAAGCACTAATTTTTGATAAATATTCATTAACTTTTGCTAAATCAAGAGCGATTTGTGCTTCATTTGCATAAACAAATATTGAAAATATAAGTATTATTAATTTTTTCATATTTACTCCTTAAGGTTTTAGTGTATTGAATTTTAGATAATTTTAATGATTTTTTCTAAAAAAATAAAATATTTAAGGAAAATTTCAGAATATTTTAGGTTGAATAACGCAAATATTTTACAAAAGGAGTTTTTAAATGAGTGTTTTATCATTTGTCTTAACAAACAATTTATTTACAAGCTTCTTCTTCCATCATGCCTTAGGGCATTGAGACTTCATAATACTTTTTTTATCATATTATTTTTTATATTTTTAAACATTTAAACAAAATTAATTTAAAGGAAAATTTATGTTAACAAATCCTGTTTTAATAAGCGTTTTTATAATGCTTGGACTATGTCTATTAAGATTTAATGTATTTTTGGCTATTTTAGTTTCTGGACTAATAGCAGGACTTATGAGTGTTAGTTTTGATGATAATATTTTAGTAGTATTAAAAAATATTATGAATACATTCATAAGTGGTATGAGTGGCAATTTGCAAACCTCACTTAGCTATGTTTTAGTAGGTGCTTTAGCGGTTGCTGTATCTAGGACTAATTTAACTGCTTATTTAGTTAATTTTATTAGTAAAAAGATGTCAGATAAAAGAATTTTATTGCTATTTTCTTTAGCTATAATTTCAAGCTTTTCTCAGAATTTAATTCCAATTCACGTAGCATTTATTCCGATTTTAATCCCACCAATGCTAAGTCTATTTAATAAGCTGAAAATTGACAGGCGTGCTGTAGCTTGTGCGGTAACATTTGGGCTTACAACGCCTTATATGACTTTACCTGTGGGATTTGGTCTTATATTCCAAGATATAATTACTCAATCGCTAAATGATAATGGAGTAAAAGTTACTCAAAGTGATGTTGCTGGTGTTGTTTGGCTTATGTTTTTTATAATGTTTTTTGGTCTTCTTGCTTCATTTATTTATTATAGAAAACCTAAAGCATATCAAGAGCTTGAAACAAAATATGAAAACTTAGATAATATTAGTTTTGGTAAAAAAGAACTAATGGTAATGATAGGTTTATTAATTACTTTAACTACTCAAATACTTGTTGGTTCTTTACCGCTTTCGGCTTTACTTGGCTTTTTATTTATTTGTGTAAGCGGTGGAGTTGAGTATAAAAAAATTGATGAAGTGTTTTTGGGTGGATTTTCTTTAATGGGTTATGTGGCATTTATTATGTTAATTGCTTGTGGTTTTGGAGCTGTTTTACAAAGCACAGGAGCTATTAAAGAAATAGTTGATTTTACTTTAAGTATTACTACTAATAAATTGATAATAGCGTTTGGAATGATGTGTATAGGATTATTAATTACTCTTGGAATTGGAAGTTCGTTTGGAACTGTTCCTATTATTGCGACTTTATTTGTGCCAATTTGCACGGCTTTAGGTTTTAGTGCTGAAAGTATTATTTTCATTATTGCTTGTGCTGGTGCAGTTGGAGATACAGGTAGTCCTGCTAGTGAAGCAACTTTAGGAATTACCGTTGGGCTTAATGCTGATAATCAAAGTGATCACATAAAAGATGTATGTATCCCTACATTTATATTCTATAATATACCTTTAGTAGTAGGCGGTGCTTTAATAGCTTATTATTTATAATTTGCCTTATTTTAGGCAAGTTATTTTAAACAACTGCTTTTGCGGTTGTTTATTTTTAAATATATTAATCTTATAAATTTATATAATTTCGCTAAGGATTTAAATTCCACAAGAAAAAACATTAAAACATATTTTATAAAAAGAATAATCAAAAAAGAATAATTAAAATGGTGACCCCGATTGGACTTGAACCAACGACTTTTACCATGTCAAGGTAACACTCTACCACTGAGTTACGGGGTCATTGTGTATAATTTTAGCAATATTTTGTGAATAAATTATTTTTTTCTTGACATTTTAAAAAAGTTAATATATAATGCGACCTTTCTTATAAAACATTTTCGGGGTGTAGCGCAGTCTGGTTAGCGCACTTGGTTTGGGACCAAGGGGCCGAAGGTTCGAATCCTTTCACCCCGACCACTTCTTTATTATTTCATTTATGGTGAGTGTAGCTCAGTCGGTTAGAGCATCAGATTGTGGTCCTGAGGGTCGTGGGTTCGATTCCCATCACTCACCCCACTTTTTTAAAAAATCATATTTTAGTTTTGTTGCGTTAGTAGCTCAATGGATAGAGCAACAGACTTCGGATCTGTAGGTTGTGGGTTCGACTCCTACCTAGCGTACCACTTTGTATTTTTCGCTAATTATTTAAGTAGTATTTTTAACCATATTCATAAATGTTGTAGTTTTATTATTAAATGCCAATGGTATATTTTTTGGAATAATCACAAACAAAATTAGATATTGAAATTAAATAAGTATAAAAATTAAAATATAAAAACATAATTTTGTAGCAATATTTTACAATCAACTTAGATTTTTATAATGCTAAAGTTTGAATTATTGTAATTATTTATATAAGAGTATTGCATAGTAATCATTACTAGATATTTTGTGTATAAAACTTAATATTATTTTTTTAGAATTTAAATTAAGCGAAAGGAGATTTTTAATCTCCTTGATGATAATTTTTTTCTAATTCTATCTCTTCATCTTGAGTGTTGTTTTTAGCCCATTCACACATTGCATCTCTTAGCATTAAATACTTTTTCTTAGACAATTTTTCATTTTCACTTAATTCTCTATCTTCAAGTAATTTAATTTGAAAGAATGTATCATCTTTTTTTGAATACTTTAAAAAGAAATCAACATAATCAAAATAATCCTTATTGCTCTCATAGTTAATAATTTCTTCAATATAAATAGTAGGCCCAAAACCCATATGATTTTGACTAAAATTACCAAAACCTGCCGAATACTCCACCTTAAATGTCATTTGCTCTCCCCATATTTTAATAAAAACTCTTCATACGTGCCAACAAAATCAATAAGCTCACCATTGTTTAAATACCAAATTCTATTTGCATAAGAATTGATTAATTCCCTATCGTGGCTTATACAAATTGCTACTCCATCGTATTCATAAAGTGCTTCACCAAGAGAAATAATAGCTTCAAGGTCAAGATGGTTATTTGGCTCATCAAGTAAGATAAAATTACCCCTTTCAAGCATAATTTTACTTAACATTAATCTGTGCTTTTCACCACCACTTAAATCTTTTGCCATTTTTTCTTGATCGGTTCCGCTAAAGAGCATTCTACCTAAGCATTTACGAATTTCATCAATATCTTTATGTTTTTCACTAATTAAATAGTCATATAGTTTCAAATTTTCACAAATTTTACTTGAGGTATCTTGTGGGAAGTAACTAGGTTCAATTGTAGCACCCATTTTTACCTCTCCATTATCAGGAGAAATTTCATTCATTATAATCTTTGCTAGTGTGCTTTTTCCGGCTCCACTTGCTCCAATTATTGCTATTTTATCACCTTTATTTACTTTAAGATTTAAGTTTTTAAATAGTTGCTTATCATAAGCTTTACTTATATTGTTTAGTTCTAAAACTTCATTACCAATTTCTCTATTACATCTAAATAAAATTGATGGGTCACGCCTACTTGAAATCTCTATTTCGCTTACATCAAGTTTTGCTAAGTTTTTTGCACGACTTGTTGCTTGTCTTGCTTTAGAAGCGTTTGCGCTAAAACGAGCTATAAATTTTTCTAAAGCTTCTTTTTCTTTTAAATTCTTAGCAAGACTTGCTTCTTTTTGTCTTTTAATAAGTGTGCTTTGCATATACCAATCATCGTAATTTCCTGCAAATTCACGAATTTGTTTGAAATCTACATCAAGCATTCTTGTGCAAATACTATTTAAGAAAAATCTATCGTGAGAAATTACAACCATTGTTCCATCGTGGCGTTTTAGTTCATTTTCTAGCCAATTAATAGCGTCTAAATCAAGGTTATTCGTAGGCTCATCTAAAAATAACACATCAGGTTTAGCAAATAATACTTGTGCGATTAGAACTTTAAATTTATCACTTGTTTGAACATTTTTCATAAGTTCATCATAATTATGAAGATTTAAAGAGCTTAATATTTTTTCACATCTAGTATCGTATTCATAATTTGGGTCTTCTTCTGCACAAATCATTTCAAGTTCGCTTAAGCGATTATTTATTTCATCGGTATAATCCGTGCAAGTTGCATATATATTTTCTTTTTCTTTTACTGCATTATAAAGTCTTTTGTTTCCATATAAAACTGCATCTTTTAAACTAAATTCTTCATACGCAAATTGATTTTGCTCTAACACGCCGTATCTTACGCCATTTTCAAAACTAACTTCTCCGCTAGTTGCTTCAAGTTCTCCTGCTATAATTTTTAAAAATGTTGATTTTCCAGCTCCGTTTGCACCGATAAGTCCATATTTTTCGCCTCTTTTTAAGCTTAAATTTACATTTTCAAATAATAATCCCGTAGGGTATCTCATAGTAAGAGATTTGATTTCTACCATTTTTTATCCTTTTTTTATATAATCGTTTCTTTAAAATTTACAAAAGGCTCTACAATCAATGAACTCATTTTTAAGTGAATTAATAATTTCTTTGCCTAGTGCTACTTTTATTTTAGAGATATTAGCACTTATTATTGCACTTTACTTTAAAAAATACAACATAATATCGGTATGTATTTTATTAATAAGTTCTAAAATGATTTATTTATTTTCAGCAAATTATCAAACCCATATTTATGTAAGTTTGTTTATGCCTTTTGCTTTTGCGCTTTTAGTATCTTTAAAAAAAGAGTATGATACTATAAAATGCTTATTACCTATTAGTTTTGTTTTTATTTTATACATAGTATTAGGTATATTTTTATCTCAAAATACTAGCTTTGCATTAAATTCTACTAATAAATTTTTATTTTCAAATTCTTTTATCACTGATTTAGGTTTAGTGTTTTTTCTAGTATTTTTAGTGTATTTATTGATATTAAGATTTTTTATATTTTTTGAAAAAACATTAATTTTTGCGTATATTGGAGCTTATTTTGAATTTATGTTTTTTAAAACTCTTGAAAAAACAGATGTTGGGTTTTTTGAATTTGCTTCTTTAATATTTTTAATCTCTATATTTCTTGAAGGGTATAAATTAGCATTTTTTGATGCTTTAACTCAAGTTTTAAATAGAAGAGCTTATGATAGAACTAGGCTTATTGCTAATGATGTAATAGCGGTATGTGATATAGATTTTTTTAAAAAAGTTAATGATACTTATGGTCATGATGCTGGTGATTTTATATTAAAAAATGTAGCTAAGATATTAAAAGCTAATGTAGATAAAGTTTATAGATTTGGCGGAGAAGAATTTGTAATCGTATATAAAAATCAAGACTTTAAAAATTGTGTAACAAAATTAGATAATATAAGAGAAAATATAGAAAAAGAAATATTTAAATTTAATGAAAAAATTATAAAAGTTACTATTAGTATTGGAGTTGAAATGGTAGAAGATGATAAAATAAAAGCCTTTAAAAACGCTGATGCTAAGTTATATAAAGCAAAAAATTCAGGAAGAAATAGAGTAATATATGAGTAGTGAAAGTAAAAAAGCAACAATTCAAGAATATATAAAAGGCTGGGGGCCTGAATTAGAAATAGGTATTGATGTGGTTGATGAAGAACATAAAATGTTCTTTGAATTAATAGAGCAAGTATTTGAAGCAGCTAATAGTGGTTATAAAGAATTTGAATCTGTATTTCAAGTGGTTTTAAGTCATATTGCTTGGCATTTTAAAAATGAAGAAGATTATATGAAAAGTATGGCTATATATACAAAATATGTAGAAACCCACAGAGATATTCACTCGCAGTGTATATCACAATTAGGTAAGATGAGAGATGCAGTGTTAAAGCAAAATAGTGAAGATGATATGGTATATCAAAAAGAACTTGCAATTAACTTGGCTTATTTTGTTAAAAATTGGCTGATTTTTCATATAGTTGGAGAAGATTATAAAATAGCTAAACAAATTAAATTTATAGAAGCTGGTAATAGTCCTCAAAGAGCATTTGAGATGATAAATGAAAAGATGGATAAAAATATAGAAATTCTAACTATTACCTTATCAAATCTTTTAAAAATTTATGAGATTAGAAACGAGAAATTATTAGAAATTGAAGCAGATATTAAATCAAGTCTTAATAAAAAAGAAAAACAACTGCAAGAACAAATTCAAGAAAATAAGAAAAAATCAATTACAGATGAATTAACAGGATTATTTAATAGGCGACAGGCTATGTTTGTATTAAATAATATATGGAATGAATATCAAGACCCAACCTGTGCTATTATTCAATTAGATTTAGATAAGTTTAAAGAAGTTAATGATACTTATGGACACCATGCAGGAGATTTGGTTTTAAAACAATTTTCAAATGCTGTTAAATATTTTTTTGATACTAATGAATTATGTAATAAGTATAAGTATAACGATAGAGATAGCATACACTTTTGCCGTTTAGGTGGTGATGAATTTTTAGTAATATTACAAAAATATTCTTTAGATGAAGCAGTGGCAATTGCAAATGCTTTACACGCAGTAGTAAATGGTATAGAAGTATTAGACGAGCATAAAAAAGTGATTTGGAAAGGTAGCACAAGTATTGGTGTAGCTTGTAGAAATGCTGATAATAGAGATTTTGAATCAGTATTAAAAGCTGCTGATGCTTATTTATATAAAGCAAAAGAAGATGGTAGAAATTGCGTTCGCTCTATGTTACACGAGATAGGGGGGGGGTATTTCTAGCAGAGTATTTATGAATTAATACCGCTAGTGGAATTTAAAATTAAGAATTTAGAATGCTTTTTTAAATTCTTAATTTTTTTTAAAAAAATTTT
>NZ_JACGAS010000027.1:0-22765 GCF_020138135.1 Campylobacter sp. RM12647
CTTGTTAAAGAATTTGCATTTACAATAGACCTAAATACAGCTAAAGATGAAGTAGCTAATGATAACAATGCTAATGTAGATGTGGTTGTTCCAAGTGAAGTTGTTGTAAGTAATAATCATATTACAATCAATGAAGGTATTTACTATCAAGCAAATAGCAATAGTGCTATTGAAAAAATTAATGGTTATGTAACTGATAGCGTAAGCCCAGTTATTACAGGAACTGCAAAACCAGGTTCAGAATTAATAGTAAATCTAGTTAATGATGCTACAGGTAAGGTTGAAAGCTGGACAAATATTACAATTTGGGATAGCGGTAAATTTGAAATCGGCTTAACAGGTGAAAAAGGCAACTCATATCATTATGAAGTATTTGATTGTGTAGCGTGCAAACCAGTTGGCGAACCAGCAATTAGTCATACTTTTGAAATCAATGCAGGTAACTTTATTAACCTTAACCCAAGTGCAATTTTAGGAGATGATGCTGGAATTAGTATTCCAACTATTAAAGAAGAAAAAGTTGAAGCTAAAGATGAAACTAAAGTAAATGTTGGGGATATTTTAGATACTCAAAAAGATATCTTTAATGAAACTATAGCTCAACCAACACAAGTTCAAGAGGGTTATATTAATCTAAAACTAGGTTCAGTTGCATTTGATGCGGCTTCTAAAGAATTAACACATTTAGATGAATTTAATAATATAAACCACCACTCTTAATATATAACTTGAGCTAGTAATAACTAGCTCAAGCTTTTATCTTTTTATAATATTCAAAATTATTAGAATTTTTAATTTAATTATTATTTTTTTTAATTATTCAAGCTCAATTATTTTATATTTTTATTGGTTGTTGTAAGTATATTTGTAATGGGTGTATGTTACATATAGCAAAATTTTTAAAATATTTGATTGTAAAAATTGCTTAAAACTTTGTATAATAGAGTTTTAAAGCTTTAAAATTAATATATAAAACCATGCACTTATAATATATATTTTTTTATGAAACTTTACAAAATATATAATATAAATCCTATAAATGAGTATTTTTGTGATTTTGAATATGGTTTAAGGTTTTAGCTAGTGTTAAAATAAAGTTAAAAAATATACTTTATAAAATTCCTTGCAATTCTAATACAACGCAGTTTTAAGTTAATTTCTAAAACAAATCAAATTCTAAAAATACTTTTAATTATAACTTAAAATATAGTTAAATTATATGATTTTTAATGAGTATTAAAATTAAAATGAATAATTTTATAAAGAAATTAATAAGATGCTAAATGATTTAAAATATACGCATTTATAAATAATACTAGCAACAAAATTAGTATTCACTTACAAAATTAAGTATAATAATATTTTTACTTATGTATTATTAATAAGATTTCGTATATTTTAAATTAGATTATTATGATTTGTAATTTTTATAAGAAATAAGAATATTTGATAAAATTAATCTAAAAGCAGTCTTTAAAGACTGCTAACATTATTTATAGTTTTTGATTGATTCTTCAAGTATTTTTGTAGCTTCAGCTATGCCTTTAAAATCTTGAACTTTTACCCATTTACCTTTTTCTAATGCTTTGTATGTTTCAAAAAAGTTTTTGATTTTTGCAAGTTTGTGTGGTGCTAGATCTTCTAAAGATTTGATATTATCATAGCTTGGGTCAATCTTGCTAACAGGAACTGCAAGTAATTTTTCATCCATACCGCTTTCATCTTCCATAATTAAAACACCAATTAAACGGCAAGGAATAACAGCGCCTGCTTGAACTGGGTATTCATTTAATACAAGCACATCAACAGGATCACCATCAGCTGCAAGTGTATTTGGCACGAAACCATAATTTGCTGGGTAAAACATAGCCGAATACATAACTCTATCAACCATGATTGCTCCACTATCTTTATCTAACTCATATTTAATATTTGAGCCATAAGGAATTTCTATAACTGCATTTAATTTCTCTGCATTTCCACTTTTAATTTTTGTAATATCCATTTTTTTCTCCTTGATTAGATTTTTTTCTTAATTTCTTCACTCATATTTGCAACAATTTCTTCAATTGTGCGTTCGCCGTTGATTTGTATATGTAGATTTTTTGCTTTATAAAAATTTAAAATATCAGCTAAAGGCTCGGTATATACTTTCATACGATTATTAAATACTTCTTCATTATCATCAGCACCCCTAGCACGACCTAAAACTCTATCTTTTGCCACTTGTTCGCTTACAAATACTTCAATAACAGCACTAAGATTTACTTCGTTTGATTTAGCTAATTCATTATCAAGTGCGTGCATTTGTTCAACACTTCTTGGGTAACCATCTATTAATATAACATCACTTGGAGCTTTTTTAAGTGCGCTCATAATTGTATTTACAACTATTTGTAAAGGCACTAGATTTCCTTTTGAGATAAGCTCGTTTATTTGTTTTCCTAATTCGCTTCCACTTGCAACTTCAGCTCTTAATAAATCGCCTGTTGAATAGTGTGTGTAGTTTTCGTTTTTAGCAATTATGCTAGCATCAGTAGTTTTACCGCTACCAGGTGCTCCTATAATTAAAAATAATTTTTTCATAGTGTTTCCTTTCATAAAATTAAATATCTAAAATTACTTTAGTTGCTACTGCAATTTGGTATAAAATCTGAGTTATTACACCGGTTACTTGAAGGTTGTAAGTTTCAATTTTAGGTAATACTAATACTGAATCTCCTTCATAGACTTTAGCATTTTTATCACTGCTAAAAGTTCCTAAGCTTATTTTATCTGCTTTTCCATTAGCATGTATTAATAAAATTCTTTTTTTATCAGCTCTAGTATTTAAATCCCCAGCCATTTTAATATAATCTTTTATTTTTAATTTATCTTGATGAATAAATGCACCAGGAAGAGCAACTTCTCCTTGAATTACAACTAAATTATTTTTGCTAGGTATATTAATAACATCATCATTTTCAAGAACAATTGAAGAATATAATTTTTCATCATCAATTACTATTTGTCCTTTAGGCTCAATTGCTCTAGCTCTTTCAATAAACTTTAAAATATTAGTTCCCCAATTATCTCTAATTTTTGCTTCTTCTGAAGTAGCTGAAGTTGTGGTTAGTGCTAAGGTTTCTAACTCTTTTAATTGGGCTTCAATTAATTTTTTTTGAAGAGCTGCTACGCTTTTTCTATACACTTGCACTGCTTGTTTATTAGATAAATCATTCATATTTAATAAACTAAGAGCTTCTTGCAATGTAGTTCCTTTATCTAAAACTAATGAATGTAAGCTATTATGTTCGCCTTCAATTTTTATGTTTATTTTATCTGCTGTGTAATCTGGTCTAAATTCAACTTCATCGGCATTATTAATATATACATTTTCAAATTCACTTTTTTTATAAGCATTTATACGGAGTTTGTTATTTTCATCATAACTTTTTATGATTGCATTTGTTGCAGTTGGTTTTGCATTAGATAAAATAGCTAAATCATTTAATGTTTTTAAATTCTCTCCTAATTCAAATCTATAAGGCTTTAATACATCACCACTAGCACTTGCATAGCCATTGATTTGTTTTACTAAAATTACATCGCCATTCTTAAACATAGAATAATCTAATTTGCCATTTAATAAAAAATCATACAAGTCTATTTGTTTAATTAGTTGGTTGTTTCTTAGAATTTGAATATTTCTAAAGCTTCCATATTCAAGATTTATTCCACCTGCTTTATCAATGTATTGAATTAAAGAATCCGAGCTAAGCCCTTCATAAAGTCCTGGTTTATTTACATTTCCCGTAACAAATACTGAAATATTTTGGTAAGTATCCATATCTGCGTATGAATATACATTTGATTTATAAGTATTTCTTACTTTATTTTGAATAATATTTACTAAATCTTTATTGCTAACTCCTAACAAATGAATAACTCCAACTTGTGGAATAAATATATTTCCTTGAGAATCAACGCTTGATTTTTGTTGTAATTCTACTGCACCCCAAAGCTTAATATTTATTATATCTCCTATTGCGATTTTATAATCTGGATTATAAATATGTTTGCTAAATTGCTTAAAATTACCTGAGAATAGGTGTGCTCCAAATGTTTTATTATTCACTTGTTGCGATATTTCTTCTTGAGTATTATTTACTGCTATATTTGCTACATCAACTGCAAATGCTAATATTGAAAATACTAATATATAAAATATTTTTTTCATTAATATCTATGCTCCTCTATTATTGAATATGTAAATTTAATAATTCCAAAAACTAATGTTAATATAAAAAATACTGAGAATACATCATAAATTACATTTGGATATATTGCAATTTCTGATAAAACCGGCGAAGAAATTATAATAACTTGTTTTAACTTTTTATTAGCTTCTAGTCTTGATTTTTCATAAGATGCTAGAGCTAATTTATAAGCATCTTCAGCGAATTTTAATTTAAAACTAAGATTGCTAAAATCAATTGCTAAATAATTTAATTTATCATTTTTATCTTTTGAAGTTAATTTATTAGCTTCTTTTTTTAATTGAGATTTTAGTGCGTCTAATTCTGATTTTAATGCTTTTACTTGTGGAGTATTTGAGTTTAAGTAACTATTTAATGTGGCAAGTTCTACTTCTTTTGCTATTATTTTTTCTTCTATTTGTGTTTTTATGGCTGATTGGGTTTTTGCTTGACTTACAGGGTCTAACATAGAATTTGTATTTTGAAATTTATTTATTTCATCTTGGGCTTTACTTAGCTCTAAACTAGCTTTTTCTAATTCTTCTTTTGCAAAACTCATTTGCTCTCTTGCGATTTTATGTGATATTTCGTTTATGAAATTTTCACTTTCCTTAAGTATCGTATCGGCTATTTTTTTAGAATCTTCTGGAGAAAATGCGTTAATTTTAATACTTAAAAGTCCGGTAATATCATCATAAACTACCTTTATTCTACTTTGATAATATTTTAAAAAATCTTCTTTTACATCAAGATTTTTCAAAAATAATTCATAATCAATTTTTCCTTCATACATAGCTTTGATATTTATATCTTTTTGCAAAATTGTTAGCATATCGTATGAATTTATATATTCTTTAAGATACATTAAATCTTCTTTAGATGAACTTGTAAGTCCTATTATTGGTATTAGGCTAGATGTATCAGTGGTAGTGCTTGTAGATTTTACTCCAATTATTGCTGTGCTTTCATATCTTGAACTTGCTATAAAAGCAAAATAAATCAGTGAAATTAAGCTTAAAACTATAATAATTTTAAAGCTTGTTATAAATTTTATAATCTTTTTTTTCATTAGCAACTTTCTTTATATTTATTAATTCCTTCATCTACATCATCATAGATTGTGGCTATTCCATTGTCTAAAAAAACTATTTTATCACACCAAGTTTTTATTTCGTTAATATCGTGTGAAACCATAATTACCTTTGATTTTGATAATTTTTCTTCATATATTGCACGGCTTTTTGCCCTAAAAGATGGATCGCCAACTGCTCCTGCTTCATCTATTAGATAATAATCAAAATCAAAAGCCATACTAAGACCAAATGAAATTCTACTTCTCATACCTGATGAATAGCTTCTAATAGGCTCATCAAAATAATCTCCAAGTTCAGCAAATTCTTTTACATATTCTATTTTTTCTTTTAAAGCTTCTCCACTATATCCGTAGATTCTAGCTATGAATTTGATATTATCTCTAGCACTCAAGCTTCCTTGAAATCCACCTGCAAATCCAACAGGCCAAGAAATACTCTTATCAATTATTACCTTACCACGATTAGGAATGTCAAGTCCGCCTAAAATTCTTAGCATTGTAGATTTTCCTGCACCATTTTTTCCCATTAGACCGATTGAGCAATTATCAGGAAAAGTAAAATTTAAATCCTTAAAAATATAATGCTTTTTTTTATTGTTTAATACAAAGTATTTTGTGATATTTTCAAGTCTAATCATGCAGTGCCAAGCTCCACTCTTTTTTTATAATATAAGCCAAGACTAAAAAATAATAAAACTAAAGTGCAAATTAAAGGATATTCAATATTAATTTGAGTTACTATAGGGTAGGTTTCAAAATAATTTTCTTTAAAAAGTTCAATTATATGCAAGATTGGGTTATAAGCTAGAATATCTATCATTTGGTTTGGGACTATCCATAAAGGAAACATAATAGCAGAACCAAAATACATCATAGTAAGTGCATAGCCTATAATATTTTTTATAACATCTCTACCATAAAAAACAACAGCTAGTAAAAGTCCTAAAGCAAATGCAATAATAACTAGCCAAATAAACATTAAAAGACTATAAACAATATTAAATGGAATAATATTATAGTTTATAAAAAATCCCGTTGTAATCATTAAAATACAAAAAATAACAAAATATAAAATACCTTCTAGTAAGGCTCTAGCTAAAAATACATGAATAGGGCGAACTGGCTTGTAAGTAAATAAACTTTTATTAGCTTCAATTCCATTCATTATAAAATTAACAATATTTCTAAACATAAAAAACGGAACCATACCTGTTATTAAAAATAAGCTAAAAGGAACTTGTGGTAATAATCTATTTCTAATTAAAGTAAAAATTACTAGCATAAACAAAACATGCATCATAGGTTCAAGTATAACCCATACATAACCTAAAGTTGGGTTTTTACCAAATCTAGTTTTAAGCTCTCTTAAAATAAGCGCGTTTATTATATGCCACATTTAATTTCCTATTTCAAATTCTTTGAAATTTAAGTAAAAATTTGCATTATATTGATTGTTTTTTAATAAATACCCTTGGAATTTCAAGTATAAATCATAATCGCTTACAAAATTATGAGCATTTTGCCAAAAGCTATCAAGGTCATTTTTATAGACTAAACCATCTATATTATAAATTGCATTACCCAATACTATAGTAGGGCAATTATGATAAAGTGCTTGCATTCCCACCGTGCTATTTATACATATACAGCCTTTAGCATTTTTTAAAAGATTTGGGATATTTCCACGATGAATATAAAACACCTTATCATTTATACCAAGTCTTTTGGTAAGTTCATTTATAATATTTGAATAATCAGTATATGCAATATCTAATGGGTGGTGTTTAAATATCAAAACATTATTATTTGCTCTATTTTTAGCAAATGATTTTATGGTTTTAACTATGAATTTTTTCATACCTTTGTCTTTAAAATGCTTTTTTATTTGACTATCGTTATGTACTTGAAGAACTGCTAAGAAATATTTTTTGGAATATTTTTTAGCTAAATTATCTACATTTTTTTCTAAAATTGAATATTTAGCCTTTCTATAAAAATGTCTAAACCATCTAAAAAGCTCCATTATATTTAGTGGTCTATGATAGTTTTTGTTATTATAAAATACTTGAAATATAATGCTAAATGTATAATACATTAAAGCATAAAAAGCCATTATTTTAAAACTTGATTTAAATAGTTTTGAGTTTTCTTTATAAGTATTTAGTTTTTTATAATCATTTTTATTTTTACTCATAAGTGAGTTTGCATTAACGCCAGTCATTTCGCAAGTAATATAATTTGGTCTTAAATATCCTTCTTCAAATACATATATTTTTATATTTAATTTTTTAGCTAAATTAATTGCTATTTCATGAATTGGCCTAGTATCGCCGAATAATATAATGCAAGTGATTTTATTGAGTTTATAAAAATTATCTAAGTATGATTTAAGATTGTTTAAACTTCCTTTGTAATTATATTTTGATGGATAAAATATAAAATCACCCGCCGTAAAATTAATTTTGTATATTTTATTGTTTTTATTAAGGTATTTGCTAAAACGCTTAAAAAAAGGCCCTAAAGGTCCTTGTAAAAATAAAATATTTTCATTATTAAATTTACTTATTAAACTATTTATATTCATACTTTCTTTCACTTAGAATACTACCCCCACAATGTAATATTGAGCGTGGGGGGGGTATTTTAAAATTTTTTAGTTATATTAACCTAAACTTATTAACTAATTAATTTTTAATTATTTCATCTAAAAGTTTAAAGGTAAAATCATTGATTTCTTTTAACTTATCTTCGCTGATACTTTCAAATCTAGCTACTAAATAAGGGCTAGTATTACTTGCGCGAAGTAGTGAAAATCCATTTTCAAATTCTAATCTCACTCCATCAATTTCAATTAGCTTAGCATTTAGATTAAGAGATTTTATTTTTTCTTTATAAGTATTTATTATATTAAATTTATCATTTTCATTTACTTTTATTTTTATTTCATTACTTGAATATGCTTTAGGTAAGTTATTTAAAATATCAATAAAATTAGGATTTTTTAAATATAGCTCAATAATTCTTAGCATAGAATAAATCGCATCATCGTATCCATAATATTTGTCATTAAAAAATACATGTCCGCTAAGTTCTGCTGCTAAATCTACATTTAATTCTTTTATAGCTTTTTTGATATTTGAATGACCTGTTTTACACATTGAGCAAGTTCCTAGCTCGTTGATTTTATCAAAAATCACTTTTGAGCATTTAACTTCACAAAGGATTTTAGGGTTTTTAATATTATTTGCAAATAGATAGCAAAGCTCATCACCTTTAATGATTTTATCTTTTAAAACACATACAATTCTATCAGCATCTCCATCAAAACCAAAGCCAAGTGTCGCAGTATTTTTAACATAGTTATTTTTATAAAGTGGAGTAGGGCAATGATGAGAAAAATTGCTAAAATTAAGCTCATTTTTAATAGCAAATAGATTTTCTTCTTCTGTTGGGTCTGGCTCGTGAGATTTAAACTCACCATCAAATTCACTAAAATAGTGAGCGTATTTAATATTTAAAATATCTAAAATATTTGCTACAACTTCACAAGCTGCACCACTAGCTGTATCAATTGCTAGATTTATATTGGCGTTTTTAAGATGAGCGAATTCTTTTTGCAAAAACTCAATATATTTTGTTTTAATATCTAATTCTTCATATTCGGCATTTTCAATCTTATCATCAAAATCTTTTATGTGATTTGCAACTTCAGTATAAATATCACTAAGCTCTTTTGCAAAAAAACTTTCTTTATTTATGGTGATTTTAAAGCCATTGTATTCTTTAGGGTTATGTGATGCTGTTATCATAATATTTGCATCAATTTCATAAGCGTAATTGCTAAAATATCCAAGTGGAGTAGGAACAAGTCCAAGTGAATAAACCTTAATTCCTGCACGATTTAGCCCATAAATTAAAGCATTATTTAAGACTTTATTGCTAAGTCTTGCATCATAGCCTACGCTTACGCTTTTTGCATTTTTACTAAGCATAATTTTACCTATTACAAAACCTAAAGCCTTGGTAAAACTAGGACTAATCTCAGTCCCAAAAATCCCCCTAATATCGTATTCTCTAAATATGTGTTTCATTTTGTTTTCCTTAATTTAATATCTTTAAAAAAATCTTTTGGTCTAGTAATTAATTTTCTTAATTTAGATTTTAAGCTATATTTATTATATTTTTTATCATAAGAATATAAACCTATGCTATTTTCAATGTTATATTTTTTACATAATTGTTTTAAATAGGTTATAAATTCTGGTAATTCTCTTTCATCTTTCCAAACATTATTATTTTTATAATCATACTCTTTCATTTTTTTTATAAGTAAGTCTTGGTTAGTTGATTTTTTGAAATAAAATTTATTAAACAATGGTCTATCATGCCATCTATGAATTAATATTAAATCTTCAAAAAATAATGGAAGTGTATAGTACGCCATATACTTTCTAAAACCTTTTAGGTTTGCAACTATATTTGAAGTTTCATTAATATAATAATCATTTGGTTTTTTTGCGATAGGGTTGTTTGCAATTAATCTATGAACTAATTCTAGGTCTTCGCCACCATGTCCTTGAAAATTTATATCAAATAAGCCTATATTTTTTAAATACTCCTTGTTAATAATCATAATAACCCCATTAAGACCTATATTTTCTATAAGTTTTCTAGAACCTTCTAAATAGCTATTTTTTAATATAGATAAATTTTTGTTTGTTTCAAATTCTTGTGTTCCTGTTTTGGTTAGATATACAAATGGAATTAAAATAAATTTTTTTATATTAGTTTCTAATTCTTGATTTACTTTATTTGATAATTTAATAAAAAAATTATCATCATTTAATAAATCAATATCGTAAAATAATATATATTTTTTACTAGAATGTATTATTGCTTGGTTTCTAGCGATTCCTGGAGAAAATGGATTTTGATATTTAGTGTGTATAATTTTTATATTTGGGTAGTTAGATTTTAATATTTTATTTTTACTAGCATCAGATATTATAAATTCATAGTTTGTATTTTTAAAATATTCAATTAACTCTAATGCTCTTTTATATATGAAATGTTTTTTATTTTTATAACACACAGTTGAAATTATACTGATTTGCATTTTTATCCTAAAATATTAAAAATTTTTAAAGGTTATTATGACATACAAATATAAAATTACACATTTAAATGAATTTTTTTATGATTTTAAAATTAAATTATTTAAAAAACAAATATTTAAACTACCTTATAAATCATATTCAACCTACACAATAGTCTCAGCTGTTTATAATGTAGAAAAATATTTAGATGATTTTTTTACTTCAATAATAAATCAAAGTATAGGGTTTGAAAAATCAATTCAATTAATAATGGTAGATGATGGTTCTAGTGATAATTCAGTTAATATTATTAAAAGGTATCAAAAACTATACCCAAACAATATTACTTATATTTATAAAGAAAATGGCGGACAAGCAAGTGCTAGAAATCTTGGACTAAAATATGTTAAAACTCCTTGGGTGACTTTTACAGACCCTGATGATTTTTTAGATAAAGACTTTTTTAAAAATATAGATATAGAAATATCAAAAAATAATAATTTAGCAATGGTAAGTTCAAATATTATTTTTTACCATGAAAAAGATAATTTTTATAAAGACAATCACCCACTAAATTATAAATATAAAAATAAAAAATCAATTAAAATTAAGGATTTGGATAAAAATATACAGCTTTCAGCTGCTAGTGCAATTATAAAATTTGAATTAATAAAGGAATTTAAATTTGATGAAGATTTAAAACCTTGTTTTGAAGATGCTAAATTTATAAATGAGTATTTATTGGATAATTTAGAAAAAGATGCAATATTTATTGAAAATGCTAGATATTTTTATAGAAAAAGAGTTGATGGTAATTCTACGCTTGATAAAAAATTAAAAGATAAAAGATATTTTTTAGATGTTTCATCTCGTGGATACTTAGCTTTACTTGAATATACACAAAATGAGTTAGGGTATATCCCTAATTTTATACAGCAGACTATTATTTATGATGTTTATTGGATGATAAAGGAGCTAATTGAAAATTATTTAAAAGTTATTAGTTTAGCTATTGAGGAAAAAAAATGTCTTGAAAATATACTAATAGATATATTTAAATATTTAGATGTTGATGTGATTAAGAATTCTTTTTTATTAAGAAATAATTATTTATTATTAGGAGTTTTAAAAAAATATAAAAATTATTCAGAATATACAAATGCTTGTGTTTTAGAAAAATACACAAAAAAATATTTAAGAATAAGTTATTATTCTGTTACAAAAGAAGATAAACTAGAAATTTTTATAAACAATAAAAAATTTAATATAGATTTGATTAAAATTCAACAAATTAATTTATTAGATGAATTTGTTATTTATAAGAAAATTATATATCTTAAAGAAGTAGGGTATATAAAAAATATAGAAGTAGTGTTAAATAATCAAACATTGGTTAATAAAGATAAAAGTTATTATAAAATCAAGTATTTTTTACAATTGGGTATTCAGTATGATACAACGATAAAATCAGATAATTTTGAATTTATGGAATATATAAACAATAAAAGCTTTAGTAAAAATATTCAAATAAATGAAGCGATATATCAAGAAATACGACATCATTTAGGATATAAAAAACATGAATTATGGTTATTTGCTGATAGGAAGTATAAAGCAAATGATAATGCAGAGTATCTTTATGAATATATTCAAAAAAATCATCCAGAACAAAAAATTGCCTTTGTCATAGACAAGAACTCATCTGATTATATAAGATTAAAAAACAAGAAATTTAATGTAGTATCTAGTTCTGGAATTTGGTTTAAAATACAATTGTTTAAAGCTAGAAAGATTATAAGCTCACATACTGATAATTATTTATTAAAAGGTATTGGTAAATATACTTTATTTAATAAAGATTATATATTTTTACAACATGGAGTAACTAAGGATAATATATCAAACTGGCTTAATTCTAAAGATATTTCGCTAATAATTACAAGTACAACTGATGAATATAATTCTATTGTTAGTGATTATTCTGATTATAAGCTAAGTTCAAAAGAAGTTGTGCTTACTGGCATGCCTAGATTTGAAAAACTTATAGAAAAAAGTAGGGCGATTAAACAAGAAAAGATGATTTTGATTTTTCCTACTTGGAGAGAGTATTTGGCAGATAAAATTGATAAACAAACATATAAAAGAAAGAAAAATGATAAATTTTATACTAGTTTATATTATCAAAATTATAAAGAACTTTTAACCGGTAAAGAATTGGAAGAATTGTGTAAAAATAATGGATATAAAGTAGTTTTTATGCCACATTTTGCAATGCTTGAATATTTAGATGATTTTAAATTGTCTTCTTTTGTAGAAGTTGTAAATATGCAAGATATTGATATTCAAGAATATTTATGCAAAGCTAGTATTTTAATAACGGATTATTCATCAATAGCTTTTGATTTTGCATTACTTAAAAAGAAAATTATATATTTTCAATTTAGCGAAGAAGAATATTATAGCCATATTTATGATAAAGGTTATTTTGATTATCATAAGCATGGTTTCGGTGATATTTGTGCAAATATTTCAGAAGTTATTAAAATACTAAAAGAGAATTTAAAAATTAATTTTTAATTAGTTTTGTTGAATATTAAAAAATTATTTATAGCTTTCAATTTCTTTTATTATCATTTCATATTCATTAGGTGTTCCACAGGGGATAATTTCGTTTTGTTTTATCTGGTAGTATTTAATTACTTTTTTATCTTTTATAAGATAGTTATACATAGGTGCTATATAATATTCATTTTTTGAAGTTTCATTATTTACTAACATTGTTTGAAAAATTGTTATAAAATCGTTTGAGTTTTTAAAATAATAAAGCCCACTACTACATAAAGATGATATGCGTTCTTTTTCTGTTGTCTTTAAGACTAAGTTATCAGTGCCAGGTAGAATAAACGACCAATTATCTCCATCTGCTTCAAAAACTTCTAAATAGCCATCACAATTGGCTAAAAATTCTTCATTTGGTAATTGAAAATTAGGTCTAATTGTATCTATATTAAAAATTAAAATATCATCTTTTATATTAGACTTTTCTAAACCTAAGTATACGGTATGCGCTTGACCTAAAGTATCAAAATCTAGTTCAATAACCATATAAGTTTTTAAATTTAACTTTTTACATTCTTTAATAATAAAATCTTTAGTGCTATAATCTTTTTTACAAATAAATAAAAAATTACAGCCATTAAAATACTTATTAAAGCCACTTATTACTTCATAAAATAAAGTATTGTTATTTATAAGAAGCATATATTTTGGTATTTTATATCCTGCTTTAAAAAATCTACTACTAAGTCCTGCCATTGGAAATATTATTGTCATTATAATTCCTTAAATTCTATATATAATCTTATTGCGTTTGCAAGTAAGGCATATTGTTTTTTTAAATCATCGCTGTGAAGCGGAAGCATTGATAAAAAAAGATGAATTGTTATAATATAAATCTCTTTTATATTAAAAGTATTTTGAAAAATTTCTAAAAATTTACTTTGTATTTCATCAATACTTTTATTTTTATATAAACTAAAATCTATTATGTAATTGTCATTTGTGTTTTTAAATTTTAATTTATAGTGTTTTGCAATTATAAAATCATATAGTCCAATAATTGAATGAAATAACTTAGCATAATCATACGAACTATTTCCGTAAGGTGTTATGTTGTTTTTGAAATCCATTCCTCTAGGATCAATTGTTTTTATAGAAGCAGATTTAAAATCATATAAAATATTGCTAAAACAAAAGTCTCCGTGAATAAAACTATTTTGTTTTTGCTCTATAAGATTACTATCAATGTCCTTTATAATTTCATTTATACTAGTATTAATTTTTTGATTAAAAATAATGTTTTTATCAATGTTAAAGTTAGCTTCTTTAGAGAATTCTTTTAATCTTTGTTGTGTTTTGAATTTATAATCATAGCTAACTGCTTCTTTTGTTTTATGACTATGTAATATAGTTAGAAAATTTTTTAAACTTAAAAATATTCTTTCCCAGGTAATTTTATTGATTTTTCCAAAAACATAAAGCTCTGATAATGTATTTAAATAAAGATATTCTGTATAGTATTTGTTATTTTCTAAATAAAAATGAGGTATATATAAAGATAATTCCTTTGGTAAAGAGCCAAACCAATTTTGTTCTGCTTTTATCCTATTATCCATAGAAGAACTTTTACATACATAACCATTGATGATTTTTAAGGAATTAAATGCTCTTTCTGTGGTTATAGTCTTTTTGGTATTAAAATAATTTGTCGCAATACCACAATCAAGCCAAGTTTGATTTGTGTTTAAATTAAAATTATATTTTTTTGAATAATTTAATAGTGTTTGTTTAAAATCATAATCGCATTCAATTAGGCATTTTAAAAAATAATTTATGTTTTGAACTTCAAAAAAACCATTGAGTATATCTTTAGTATTCAATTCTTGATTATTTTTTATATGGAATATAGGCTTTGTATCTTTAAGTAGATAAGTCCAATTATAATTATCATTGCTTCTTGATACTCCTATGCTATTATCTAAAAAGTTTAAATTTTTAAAAAATGTATCACCATGTAAAATTTTTAAACCTTTTTTTAAATTTGTATTAGTTAAATTTAAACAAATTGCCTGAGATAATGATTGCCCTAATGTTAAGTTTTCATCTAGTCTTAGAATATTTATTTTAAGTTCTTTTAATTTTAGGTTATCATATTTATTTAGTTCGTAACTTTTTGGTATAGTTAGTATAATTTTATCATTTATATTTTTAAATAATGAAGATTGGTATTCATATAATTTTTTTCCGCCTACTGGTAGAAACGATGGTGGTACTTTTCCAAATTCTGTTTCTAGTTCCGGATTTACATAACGAGCAGAGGTTATGATAATCATTTATACCCCCCCCACTAATGTTTGTAACTTTATGGTCGCTTGAATTATTTGATTTTTGATGCAAAGCTTCTTTATTTAGCAATTCTTTTATTTCGTCATAACTTTTAGATATAAATTCACTAGGTCTAATAGCTTTATCATCTATATAAAATCCATCTTCTCCGCACCAAGGTTTTCCAATAATTATTTCATCATATGGGACATTGTGTTTATTTAACCACTCTATTATTTTAGGTAAAGTGTTAATATTTATCTTGCCTATATTTCCTTTATAAGTTTTCATATTTCTACTTGTGTTGATAACTAATTTAAATCCCATTTTTTTATATTCCATTAGTCTTTTAACTACTTCTTGATTGACTGGTTTATCATCATACTCACAATCTGTGTCAACTGTTATGGTTCCATCTAAATCTACTATTAATGTTTTCATTGGATTTTTACCACTCTAGTTTGTTTTTTAATTTCTTCAAAAAAATCAATAAGTTTTTTCTTTAAATTTTCATCTTGTATATTTTTAAAATCTTCTTGTAATGCTTCATCAAAATCAGGTCTTATGGATTTTGTACAAAAAGATATATCAGAGCTTTTAATTATCTTATAATCAACATTCTCTAAACCATTGTAAATTAAGTAACTTATCAATGTATCATGTGGAGAATCTTCATTAATATTGAAGATATCTAGTTTTTTTAAGCTATCTACGTAATGAAAATATTGCATGAGTTTTATCATATCTATTCTTCTTCCTATAAACGTAGTATCATCCATTCCAAATTCTGTGAAAGAAACTTGAATTTGACCATTTTGAATTTTTTGTATTTTTTCTAATGTTATTTGTTCTAAAATAGGTACATCAGGCCTTAATCTTATAATAAAGTCATATTTTATATTATTTTTTATCTCATGTTGTAACATTAGTTCGAGAGATTTTTGAATGCCATAAAACATTTTACTAATATTTAAATTTTGCGTTCTCGAATATTTTAAAAGTTGATAGTCTTTAAAGCTGTTTTCAAAATTTTTTTCGCTATCAATTAGTATATTAGTTGGATTAACATTATTGAAAAAATCATACTCTGTTTTAAGAATAATTTCAGCCGATAATACTTTAAATGTATTTGGTAAAAGTTTTTGTAATAATTCTTTATTTATTATTTCTCCAACTGCTTTATTTGAAATTTCGCTTCCAAAAAGCGAATGCCATATATTTCCGCCTCTAAATCCTGTATATAATCTAGTATTTTCCCAAGTGTGAACAAACAAATCTGCATTTAAAGGCAATAAGATATTATTTTTTAATAACTCTAACGATTTTATATAATCCCCTCTTAAAGGACCACTCATACAGACTGCTACTTTAATATTATTTAAATTTTTTTGCAATGTATTTATATTATTTAAACCATGTAATTTAATTAAACTATATACTAGTTTTTGTAATTCTTTACCACCCAAATCATTATCTTTTAAACAGTCAATTAAAAAAATTAAATTATAATTAAAATTAAAAAAGCTTTTGCTTTTTAAGATAAAATAGTGAACTATTGTTTTTACAATGTATTTTTTTCTATCTTTTGAAGTATTATATTTGTTTAAATATTGAATAATATTATTAGCAACTTCTATGTCTAGTCTGTTGTTTTCTACAAGCTTATTAAAAATTGCATTAATAATAAAAGTAAAACTCCAATGGTCTTTATAAAAATTTTTATCCTTTAATACATTATTTAAGTGCTTTATATCTAGAAATTTATAGCTTGCATATAGTTTTCTTTCACTATCATTTGAAGATAAATCTTCTATATTAATTAAGTAATAAAATTTAACTAAATTGAAAATTGCCCACATCTTATTATAGTCTTGATATGATTTATAAAATTCTTCATTTTCAAAGACTTTTAAATCGGTTGTAATATCTATTATTTCTTGATAATCACCGATGTTATATAAGAAGTCAAGATAAGTGAAAATATATTTGTTATTTAGCGCGACAATTTTTTTATATTTTTCTTTTACACCTTTATAGTTCCAATTTTTTCTATCTTGCACAATTTCATTTTTAAGCTGGTCAAGATATGCTATATCTTGTTTTATTCTTTTGTAATAATCATTAACTACATTTTGTAATTGTATGAAAATATCACCAATATGATTAAAGTTAAAATCAGAGTTATTTTGTAGCTCAATTTTTTTAATTGATTTTATAGTTTTATTGCTTATTAAGAAGCCTATTATTCCAACTTTTTCACTAAAATTACTTACATTTATACACCTAAATTCTTTAGGGCTGTCAAAATTTTTTATTGTTTTTACAATGAAGTTTTCATCAATTCTATATTCGTTAAGATATAAGTCTGCTATATGCTCCCATCCCCATAGGGTTAGGTTTGTAGCAGTGTTTGAAGTTGTTATTTTTATCAAACCATAGTTTGAATTATCCATACCTAACGCTCTATTCCATGTATGAATACTCACTAAATAATGATCATATACACTTGGTGGAAAAGTTATTTGAGTGTTTTCTAATTTTATGATATTTTGATTTTGCAGGTGATTTCTCACTTTCAATGTATTTTTATACTGCAAAGTATTATTATCCAAGACATTAAAATCAATATTATAATCTTCAATAACTTTCATAGGGTAATTAAATTTATCTATGTTTTTAGATACTTCCATTGCGAATAGGTATACGGTATCATATATTGGATGATGTTTGTCTATTTGGTTATTATAAAAATCAAATATATTTTTATCTTTAAAATAGGTAAATAAATCAATATAGTTAAACCCAAAATGTTTACATAAATTTTCTTGCGTTTTAGAATAATCATATACAACACCATCTTGTGTATACATATTAACGTAATGCCATATAATAACTAAAACTTTTTTATTAATTTTTACTAATTCGTTATAAAAATATAAGCTTAACTTTTCATGGCTTTCTATAATTTCATTTCTACTACTTTCTTCTGAAATTCCTATGATAATAAGATCTGATTTTATAATTTTATCTTTATATTTAATAAGGTGATAAATATTAGAACCCATACTTGTGTTAGAATGAGCTAATGCTAAAATGTTGTTGCCAGAATCTTTTAGTCCTTTAATGAAAGGGCCAGTCCATATCATATCACATGTTCCAAAACAAGTTATATTCATGACTTTAACCTAGTTATGAGTTTTTCTATATCATCTATACTGTTTAAATTTTCTTCTGTTATATCTCCAAAATCAATTTCAATATTAAACTTTTCTTCAAGATTACCAATTAAATTCATAATAGCTAAAGAATCTAGTATTTTATTTTGAATTAAGTTATTTTCATTTCCATTAATATTTAATTCCATATCTTCTGTTAAAATTTTTATAATTTGCTTTTTCATGTTTTCTCCTTAATAATTTTCTTTTAAATATTTTCTATCAATTTTTCCATTTTGATTTAGTTTAAAACCATCCAATCTTATAATTTTTGTAGGTATCATATAGTTTGGTAATTTATCAACCAAATATTTTTTTATATTAATTTCTTCTTCACTTTCATAAAAGCAAATGATTTCATCTTTAAAAATACAAGCTACATTTTTAATTAAATCGTGTGAATTTATAATATTTTCAATTTCACCTAATTCTATTCTATGCCCCTTGTATTTTATTTGATTATCTGCTCTTCCATAACAAACTAATTCCCCATGTTTATTATACGCGACAATATCTCCTGTGTTATAGATTAAGTCTTGATAATTATTATGTAAAGGATTTTGAATAAAGCTATTGTTAGTTTTTTTATTATCATTGTAATATCCATAGCTTACACCACAACCTCTTACAAATAAAAGTCCTTTAATGTCTACATTGTTTTTTGTTATTAGTTGCATATTTTCATCAAATACCAATAATTGTGTATTTTTATACCCCCCCCAATAGGTATTATTTCATTATCTAGAATTTCTCTTTCAAAAATATAATAAGAACAAGTATCTGTAATCTCTGTTGGTCCATATAAATTTGCATACTCAATGTTTGGAAATTGTTTTCTCCATTTATTGAAAGTTTTTGTAGGCATTATTTCACCACTCCAATAAACTCGCTTTAGTTCATTTAATTCAAGTTTATCAAAATCTTTAAAATTTGAAAAATATGTTAAAACTGTAGGAACCCAAATAATAGTGTTAATTTTCATTTCTTCTAAATATTTGATTATTTTTATAGGAAAAGCGTATGCCGAATTTGGGATTATATGCAATGTTGCACCAACCGCTATTGTTGGGAATATATCTTTTATAGAAGCATCAAAATAAAAAGGTGTTTGGTTTGCCAAAATAAAATCACTATTAAATTTAAAAGTTTCACAAATTGCTAAAGCATAATCAATCACACCTTTATGTGATATACAAACACCCTTAGGTTCGCCAGTTGAGCCTGAAGTAAATAAAACATACAATAAATTATTATCTATGTGCTCATTATATTTTTGCTTTAGTAAATCACAATCTGTACTAAAATTATCAATATCTTCAATGAATACTGTGTGTATATTGTAATTTAACTGTGTATTTTTATTGGTTATTATAATTTTTGGTTCTAATTTTGAGATTATTTTATCTAATCTCTCTTTAGGAGTATCTTCACTAAGTAAGGTATAAAAATTACCACTTTTAGCAACTGCAAAAAAAGATATTAAACAATCAATTCCTTTTGGGAGAATTATTAAAATTGGAAATTGCTCATTTAAATTATCAATGGTTTTAATAATATGACTAGCTAGTTTATCTGTATACTCATCTAGTTTACTATAAGTGATTTTATTTTTTTTATTCAAAGCTAAACTAGTAGTGAAAGGTTCTACTATAGCAACTTTATCTGGAAAATTTTTGCTTGATTTTTTTAAAAAATCTATAATATTGTTTATCATTTTAATTCCTTATAGTTTTATAATTTCTTGATAAATTCTTTCGCAGTTTTTAGAATCTTTAAATACGAAAGTATTATTAATTCTCTCTTGGTATTTTTGTTCAATATTAAAATCTAATTTAAATAAATTTTCTAATTCTTTTATTAAACTACCTTCTGTTTCAACAACTGCTCCAAACCCATCTCTTTCATATTCAAAATATCCTTGTGCATATGTGTGGTTTGCAAAAAATTCATCTTTATCAAATTGATAATAAATTACAGGTTTATTAATTAAAGCCATTTCAAATGCGATTGAAGAATAATCAGTTATCAAGGCCTTGGAAGTTATCAATTCTTCTTGTAGTGAAATATCACTTAAATTATAAAAATTAACATATTGGCTTGTTAATTTTTGGTATTCATCTTTGTAAACACTCATAGCTTGATGTAATAAGACTTTTATTTTATAATTATGAGCTTTTAGGATATCCAATACTTTTTGGTTCATTAAAAAACTTTTATATGTTTTAAAGTAATTAGAATCTATAATATCATTAATTTTATTTCTTTCTGAAGTATTGTTTTTATTAGTTACTAAATACTGTCTCCAAGTAGGCATTAGTATTATTGTATTTGTTGAATTTGTATGTTTTACAAGATGAATTAAATTATCATGTCTAGCAAAACCTGTTAATCTAGTTTCTTTATGAGAAAATTTATAATTTTCATTTGTTATAGAATTATATTCTGCCTTGGTTGCGGTTATAAGTAAATCTATAGTTTTGCCATTAAGCCAATTTGATAAATTATCTTTAGTTATACCATGCTGTAGAAATACAAATTTGGTTTTAGAGAATAAATCAAAATCATTTAAAAAATATCTATCAGCATGTGATGAAATTAAAACTTGCGTTTCTTTTGCTATTTTGTAATATGTATGAGATTTAAACTCTACTAAGTTAAAACCCTCCTCTTTTAATCTTTCCCAATCTTTTGACTTTTTATCTAAAACAAAACATATTTTTTTATCAAGATGATTTTTCATAACATATCTATATAAATGCTCTGCATTATCATCAGCCCTCATATCAGAATCTATAAATACCCAAATATTAGAATTATTTGAAGAAATTTTATTTAAATCATAAATATAATTTCCATATCCAATCATCATTTCTTTATTATCTAAATAAAGCTTAAAGTTATTTGCTAAAAATGAATACTTAATCCACACATAGTTTTCATAAATAAATATTTCATCTATAAATTTATGTTCTATTGTTTTTTTACTAATAATTTCATAATTACCGTTGTCAAATTCTACTTTTAAATTCCAGTTTTTATTTCTAGTAAAAAAACTAAGTAAAATTTCATTTTTATAATTGCATATTTTTTTGATATAACAAATATTGAAATTTGAATCTTCTTTTTTAAAGCAATTTAACATACCTATTTTATAATAAAAATCACATCCAGCGATATTAAACTTTTCAATTGTTGTAACTTTAATATGTTTAAAAAGTTCATTTAAATTTTGCTTATAAATTTTTATTTCATCTTTGTTTAACTTTGATATAGTCTTAGGGTTGTTTAATATAATTCTTATTTGCCAAATATGATGATATAGACAAACATTTTGTATAAATATATTATTATTTTTTTTTATAATTTCTAGTGTTCCATTTTTTGTAACATTTAAAAAATACTCATTATTAATTCCTTTATCAAGCGTAGAACTCTCATCAACTCTTTTTCTATAAAAATATCTAGCATTTTCAATAAATATTGCATCTTTTTCTAAATTATCCAATAAATACTCATTTATAAATTTAGCATCTTCAAAACAAGGTTTTAAATCTTCATCAAATTTAAATTCCTTTATTAATTCAATTTTTATAATTGCACTAGCAGCTGAAAGCTGTATATTTTTATCCAAATCCTTAATTTTAATTGATTTTTTATTTTTATATTTATAATTTAGTGGGTGATTATCTTTATAAAAATTATCTTTTTCATGGTAAAAAATAATATTTGAACTTACCATTGCTAAATTATTGTTTTTTGATATTTCTATATCTATATTTTTAAAATAGTCTTTATCTAAAAAATCATCAGGGTCTGTAAAAGTTACCCAAGGAGTTTTAACATATTTTAGTCCAAGATTTCTAGCACTTGCTTGTCCGCCGTTTTCTTTATGAAGTAATATTATGTTTTCAGGGTATAGTTTTTGATACCTTTTAATAATATTAGCTGAATTATCACTAGAACCATCATCTACCATTATTAATTGAATTGATTTTTCAAACCCTATACTTTGATTTATTATTGAAGTAAAAAAATCATCTAAATATTTTTCTACATTATAAACAGCTGAGACTATTGTGTAGGTTGAATATGGAATATGACTATTACCTAATTTTTTAATTATTAAACTATTTTTAGCTCTTTTTTTAATGTTATAGTCATGGAAAAATAATTCTGGATCTTTAAATAATTTTTTTACTTTTTTAAAAAATAACATGTTCTACCTTGAATATATAATCT
>NZ_JACGAS010000028.1:0-20622 GCF_020138135.1 Campylobacter sp. RM12647
AAAGCTACTTGAAAAGCAAAAAGAAGGTAAAAAGCGTATGAAAGCAATAGGTAAAGTATCTTTACCACAAGAAGCATTTTTAAGTATTTTAAAGATTGACTAATGAGCTTAAATTATAATTATAGTAGAAAAGATGGTGTTATTAAGAATATTATTAGAATAATAAAATTCAATATTAGAAAATTTTATTATAAAAATAATTATGAACGTCTAAATAAGATTTGTTTTAACAACTCAAACAATATAGTTAATTTTTTTCAGAATAATAATTTGTTAGCTATTGATTTATTACACATTCAATATGGTTGTAGAAATTTCAACTTTAATCAAGGATATATAAGTTTTGAAAGAGATTTATCTATTATTAATGAATATTATCCAAATATTTTTAAAACTCGTATGATTCCTGTAATTAATCTAAATGAAGACTATATTATATATTTAAAAAATACCCCTAATATGATTAACGAAGGACTATTTTTTTTAAGTCTTCATTACAAAAATCAACCAATTTATAATTTAAATTTTATTACCCTAAATGATGGAATATTAATTACTTGTTTGCAAGGTTGCGGTAGTGGAAATAATATAAAAGAATATATTAAAAATTTTACAAAATGTTTTTTTGGTTTAAGACCCATAACATTCATGATTTTTTATTCTTTTATTTTTATTAAAAAGCTTAAATTAAAGTATGTTTATGGAGTGGATGATTTTTATGCAATATCTAGTTTTAAAAGAGGTAAAAAAAGAAAAGGAAAAATTTTAAATATTCACAACCTTGATGAAATTTTTAAAGAAAATTGTGAAGTTATTGAACAATTTCAAGGATATAAAAAATTATCTTTTAAAACTACTCCAATTAATGAAATACCTAGTAATAAACGTTCAATGTATAAAAAAAGATATATGTTTTTAGATAATTTAATATTAAACAATTAATTTATTTTAATTTTATTTAAACTATTAGCTAGGTTTAAGCAATCTTGCAAAGTAGGATAGTCTGAAACAAAAATATTTTTTACATTATATTTTTTTAATTCATTTTCAGTGCTTTTTCCTATTGCTATTATATTTTTTGGAAAAGTTTTGAAAAAATATTCATAATCACGCACTCCTGATGGTGCTAAAAATATCAATATATCTTCATTATTTATTGACTTTACAAAAGGCTTTAAATCCTTATCTAAAGGCGTATTTAATCTAGCGTTACTATATGCTATTACAGACCTTAGGCTAATATTATTTGAATCTAAAAACTCATCTAAATCACTTATAATATTTAAAGCCCTAAAATAAACACATTTTAAATTATTTAGCAGTGGCAATATCTCGTTTTTAAATTCACTCGCGTGAGCTGATTTGCCTGTATAAAATACATCTAAGCCTAAACTATTTAGGTATTTCGTAGTTGCTAAACCTATACTAAAAATCTTTTTATTTTTTAGATTAATATTATTTAATACACAAGATTTAACGGCATTTTTGCTAGTAAAAATACAAGCATCAAAATCATCATTAATGCTAAAATTATTAAAAATTATTTCATTTACAAAAATACTCTTTATATTTGTTTCGTTTTTTAAACCAACTACATAAATCATTCAAAAAACACTTCTCTTTCAAGTTTACAAAGCAATAAAGCACAGGCTAAAGCACATTGATTTTGCTTATAAATCCTATCTCCAAGTAATTCTAATCTCTCGTGCAAAATCAAGCCTGTATCACTAATAGCACATATAAAAGCCACACCGCTTTTAACACCTAAATCATCGCTATCTCCTAAAACCCCCGTGCAAGTTATAGCGTAATTTGCCTTAGTCAATTTCAATACCCCCGTAGCCATTGCTAAAGCACAATTTTGAGAATAAACTGCTTGATTTTCTAAATGAATATCTTCTACATTTAGCCAAGCTTTTTTGCTTTTATTTGAATATGTTATAACACTACCTTCATAAACACTACTTGAGCCATTAATTTTAGTAAAATTACTAGCCAATAATCCACCAGTGCAGCTTTCTGCGAAGCTTAATTTTTTGTTATTTTCTTTTAATTTTTTAATTATATGCTCATATAAATTATCAGCAAAAATCACTTTTTTAGGGAATAATGATTTAACGGAATTTAAAAGCCCTATTTCATCTGAATATTCATTAGTATTTACTTTGACATATAATAAATTGTCAAGTAGTGAATAAATATTAAGACTTACTCCATAAGGCTTTACGCTAGTATTTAATAATATTTCAGCACTTTCTAAATCCAAATCACTTATTAAAAAATCATAACTTTGTTTTGTATTATGCAAAATTTCAGGTAGATAAAACATACTAGCTTTTAATATATTAATCATTACTCCGTTTAAATCTATTAAAACTGAATTTTTCTTATAATCTTTAGGATTTTCTACTATAAACTCATCATCAATTAAACTCAATTCACATTCTTTTAATGTAGCTAGGATTTTATTAATCATAGAAAAAGAATGCTCATCAGCAATTATCGTTACTAATTCATATTTTTTAACATCTATTTCTAAAAGAGTATTTAATTTAGAATCATCATCATTAAGCTTAATGATAGTATTAGCAAACAAATTCTTCTTAGCCAAACTTCTATCTACAAATTCACAAAAACTACTATTAAAACTCAAATCTTTTGTAAAATATATTAATAAATGTTTCATTTCTTATCCTTTTATTTAAAAAAGTATAGCAAAATAAGTGCATTTTAACAATCAAAAAATATTAAAGGCACATTTATGGATTATAAAGATACATTATTATTACCCAATACTACTTTTGAGATGAGAGCAAATCTTTATGAAAACGAGAAAAAAAGTTTTGAAAAATTTTCATCATTTGCATACGCACAATTAAGAGATAAAAAAGCACCTAAATTTATCCTACACGATGGCCCTCCTTATGCTAACGGGCATTTACACATAGGTCATGCTTTAAATAAAATCTTAAAAGATATGATTAATAAAACTAGATATTTTCTAGCTAATAATTCAATTTCATATACTCCTGGTTGGGATTGCCATGGTTTGCCTATTGAACAACAAGTTGAAATCAAATTAAAAGATAAAAATCCAAGTATAAAAGAAATTCACGACGCTTGCACAGAACACGCAAAAGAATTCATAGGTATTCAAATGAAAGAATTTAAAGACTTAGGAATAATTGGAGATTTTGACAAGCCTTATTTGACTATGGATTTTAAATTTGAAGCAAATATTTACAAAACTCTTTTAGAAGTAGCTAAAAATGGTTTATTAATTCAAAGAAGTAAGCCAGTTTATTGGAGTTGGGCTGCTAAAAGTGCTTTAGCTGAAGCAGAAGTTGAATATGAAGATAAAGAAGATTATTCAATTTTCGTAGCATTCAAACTAAACGATGATGCAAAAGCAAAACTTAAATCTTTAGGAGCAAATGATAGTATTTTAAACAACGCAAGAGCTGTTATTTGGACTACTACTCCTTGGACTTTACCAGCAAATAAAGCAATCGCATTAAATAAAGATGAGCTATATGTTTTAGGAGAAAATGGTCTTATCGTAGCTAAAAAAAGATTAGAAGATTTAGCAGAATTTAATATTAAACCTGTGCTTGAGTTTAAAGGAGATTTTTTAGAAAATACAAACGCATTAAATCCTTTAAACAATAATCTATCTCAATTCATAACAGGAGAGCATGTTTTAATGGATGGCGGTAGTGGTTTAGTCCATACTGCACCAGGACACGGAGAAGATGATTATTATGCTTGTTTAAGATATAACATTGAAGTAGAAATGCCTGTAGGAGATGATGGTTGTTATGATGAAAATATCAAAAGATTAGTGCCAAATAAACCTGAATTATTAGGAATGCATGTATTTAAAGCAAATGAAGTAATTATTGAATTATTGGGCGAAAGTCTTTTAAAATGCTCTAAATTTATACACTCATATCCATTTTGCTGGAGAACTCATAAACCAATAATTTATAGAGCTACTAAACAATTTTTCATAGCTATGGATAAAGAATTTTACAATGGTATGACTTTAAGAGAATTAGCTCAAAAATCACTTGATGAAGTGAGTTTTTATCCAAAAGCAGGAAGAAATAGAATAGGAACTATGATTAGTAATAGACCTGATTGGTGTATTTCAAGACAACGCTCTTGGGGTGTGCCTTTAGCATTCTTTAATGATAAATCAGGGAATTTGATTATGGATTTTGAACTTTATGAACACCTTGCAAACATATTTGAAAAAGAAGGCGTAAGAGTATGGTGGCAAAAAGATATTAAAGATTTATTACCAGCTAATTCAAAATATAAAGCAGATGAATTAGAAAAAGTTACTGATATTTTAGATGTTTGGTTTGATAGTGGCTCTACATTTAACGCTGTTTTAGCTAGTGGAAATTACGATATCAAAACAACTCAAGCTGATATGTATTTAGAAGGAAGCGACCAACATCGTGGGTGGTTTCAAAGCTCATTGTTATTAAGCGTTATTTTAAACAAACAAGCACCTTATAAAGCAGTTTTAACTCACGGATTTACCGTTGATGAAAAAGGTAGAAAAATGAGTAAAAGTCTAGGCAATGTAATAGCGCCAGAACAAATTGCAAAAAATTATGGCTTAGAAATCTTTAGACTTTATATAACATTATGTGATTATTCAACTGATGTTAAATTAGGTGAAAGCATATTAAAACAAACTAGCGAACAATATAGAAAAATAAGAAATACAATAAGATTTTTATTAGCAAATACTAGCGATTTAAAAGCTTATAATTATAATTTCAGTGATTTAGACAAAATGATTTTAAATAAAGCTAATAATGTGTTTGAGCTTTACAAAAAATCATTCTTAGAATATGATTTCGCTAAAGGTATGAATGCACTTTGCACATTTTTAAGTGCTGATTTAAGTGGTGTTTATCTTGATATTTGTAAGGATAGCTTGTATTGTGATGCTAAAGAAGATAGCAAAAGAACAGCGTCAATTACTGCAATGGCTTTAATACTTAAAAAATTATTAGTTTTACTAGCACCTGTATTAACTCATACTACAAATGAAGCTTGTGAACACGCAAACAAATTTATATTAGGCGATATTAAGAGTATTTTTGATTTAGAAGATTTTGATTTTGCTAGTAAAATCACACCGAGCAAAAACGATTATGAATATTTATTAAAAACTCGTGTTAAATTCTACGAGCAAATTGATATATTGAAAAAAGATAAAATAATCAAAAGCACATTAGAGCTAAATCTAGCTACTAATGATGAAGTGATATTAAATTATGAAGAAGCAGCTGATTTTTATTCATTAAGTAAAATTGAAGCTTTAAATAATAACGAAGCTTTGGCAAGTTTTGAAATTGATAATAAAACATACAAAATCATAAAATCAAATCTATGCAAATGCCCTAGATGTTGGAAATACTTAAGCCTAAACGAAGAAAGCTTATGTCCTAGATGCGAAAGGGTGTTAAAATGAGCGAACCTGTTAGCTTAGAGCTAATAGTCGGCACTATTATAGTATTAGCTATAATTAGTGCTATTGGAGTAATTTTAGTAAATAAAGGAAAGAAATGATAACTTTAGAACAAGCATTAAAATTAAGTGATAATGAATTAATAGAATTAAAAAAAGAGCTAAATAAATTAGCATTAGAAAACAAACATTTAGGAGCTTATGTAGAGCAATTAATCAATACTCCTTTAGATGATGTTGATTATCTAGGAGTGCCTGTAGCTATTAAAGATAATATTCAAGTTAAGGGCTGGAGCATTACAAATGGTTCAAAAATAATGCAAGGATATTATGCACCTTATGATGCAAGTGTGATTAGCAATATGAAAAAACACAAATTCGCACCATTTGGAAGATGTAATATGGATGAGTTTGCTATGGGTAATACTACAAAAACAAGCTTTTATGGAAAGACCCTAAATCCTTTAAATAATACTTTAGTCCCAGGTGGAAGTAGTGGTGGTAGTGCTGCTGCGGTAGGTGCAAAAATAGCTCTTGCTGCATTAGGAAGCGATACAGGTGGAAGTGTTCGCCAGCCTGCTGCATTTTGTGGTTGTGTAGGTTTTAAGCCAAGTTATGGAAGAGTTAGCAGATATGGACTTGCTAGTTATTCAAGTAGTTTAGACCAAATAGGAGTATTAACTCAAAATGTAAAAGACGCTAGTATTTTATACGATGCGATTGCAGGTCATTGTGAGTTTGATAGCACTAGTGCTGATATTCAATTTGTGCCTACATTTGATAAATTAGACGCTAATAAAAAATACAAAATCGCAATTATTAAAAATTATATAGATTCATGCTCTGATGAAATAAAAACACAAACTTATAAAGCTATAGATAAATTAAAAGCTTGTGGTCATACCATAAGTGAAGTTAGCCTTGCTGATAGTAAATACGATGTAGCTGCTTATTATATAATAGCTTGTGCCGAAGCAAGTGCTAATTTAAGTCGTTACGATGGGATTAGATATGGCAATAGAGCTAAGGAATTTAAAGATTTAAACGAGTTATATGTAAATACTAGAAGCGAAGGTTTTGGGCTTGAAGTTCAAAAAAGAATTTTATTAGGAACATTCGTGCTTTCAAGTGGTTATATTGACGCATATTATAAAAAAGCTCAATTAGTAAGAGAAGTTATCACTAGAAAATACAATGAAATTTTAAGCGATAATGATTTAATACTAATGCCTGTTGCACCAAGTCTTCCAAAATCATTTGATGCGAAGACTAGTTCTGTTGAAAGCTATTTAGAAGATATTTTCACTATTTCAGTTAATCTTGCAAAACTTGCAGGTATTAGCGTGCCTGTTGCTAAAACTGAAGATAATTTAAATGTGAGCGTTCAATTAGTAGCAAAAAGATTTGATGAGCAAAACTTATTAAATGCAGCATTAAGTTTGGAAAACGCTGTTAAATAACCTACCCTATTCTATTTTAAATTCTAAGAATTTAAAATAGATTTTAATCACTTTTAGCACTTCACCTAATATTTATATTATGTAATTTTTATACTTTCTACCTTTTTTTGTCGTAAATTAACTATCTAAATAGTGGTTAAATTGTAAATTAATAAAGTTTTTTGATATTTTTATTTAAGTAAATGCTATGATATGAAAAATAAAGGAATTTGAATGCTTAAAATTTGGAATGTTACTATTTTTAGTTGTGGTTTTAATTTAAGACATTGATTATACTATATAGCACCATATAAATTTATTAAAAAAAGGTTAGATAATATGCAAAGAGATTACGATAAAGAGCCGATAATTATCAAGGATATTAATACATTTTTTGATTTTTTACCTGCTTTTGTTTGTATGATAATAAGTTATATTGCGTATTTTCTAACAGATAATCCTAGCTCTTCACTTCATAGAAATGTTTTTATAATTATGCCATTTTTAGCACTACCTTACATAAGACCTTTTATAAAGTGTAAAAGAGAAATCATAATTACTAAAAATACCATTAATTATCTAAATAATGGCGAAGTGTTAGAAAGTATTGATTTAAATAAGCCTTTTAAGATATATAAAAGCTTTTCGGTAGTTCATCACAAATCACAAAAACCCCATGAAGTAATTCAAATTTTATGGATTTTTTTACTACCTGCTACTATCTTACAATACTTTATAAATTTTATTCTTAAATTATTTTATTACATATTTACGCTTAAACTAAAATACTATAAGGTAATGGATTCGGTAATTTTATTGCAAGATGAAAAGATTATAAATATATTAAGCATTGAAAAATATCACGAGCTTGAAAAGTATTTTAAAGATAATCATAATATCAATATAAAAGAGCTTAAAATTTATTTTGATAAATATGGTTATGTTTATGAAAAGCTTTAAAAACTAAAATACTTAATTTAAATTCTATAACTTTGATATTTTTATTTAAGTAAATGCTATGATATGAAAAATAATTAGGGTTAAAAATGGAATTTATTTTATTGCATATTATTGTGCTTATTACATTTTTTATTGTTTTAATTAAACCAAAAGGTTTTAAAAGAAAACTAATGTGGTTTGCTATTTGGTTTTTTGCATTTTTTGGTGATATATTTATAACAAATATTGTTTTTTATTACAATGCAAATAAATATGCTACAAATACATACCTTGAGACTTTTAAAGGAAATTCGCTATATATTGGTGAATATAAGGTTAATCTTATGGATAAAGAGAGGTATAAAATAAGCGAATATTATATAGGAGGATGGATTGGCTCTATATTACCAGATTTTTATATGCGATCACTTTTGGATAATAAAATAAAATATATTGAATATAAGGAAATAAGCGACCATCCTATAAATAATGGAAAATATTTTAGATTTTATTCAAGTAATGAAGATGATAAAAATTGTATGGTTTCAAAAGATTTAGAGTATAAGCTATTGTTTACATTGGAATATGATAGAAGCGATGGAACTAAAGGTTTTATAGAGTATGAAGAATTTTTAGAACTATATAATAAATATTATAAAAAATATTTAGCAGGTAATAGTAATGTTTTTTGGGAAGATTATTTAAGAAAAAATATGTTTCATGAAAAAATTCCTACTGAAATAAAAGATTTAATAAAATATTTAATACAAAAACATAATATGCCAGAAGATAGAATAAGATATCTAATTATAGATATGATGGAAGCTTATAGAAAAAAGAGTGTCAAAATTGAAGAATTCTACAAAGGTAAATGTATAGCAAGAGTAGAGATAGATAAAAATGAATTATCAAGATATGAATATGTAAAATGCACAAATTCTGATTATGAATATATATGTGATTATCCTGATATAAAAGATAAACTTTGGACTAAATTTGAATACTTTGCTTATATAAAAGATAGGATTAATAATAAAAAAATAGCTCAGAGTATTCTTGCTTATAAAACCGGCACACCTTTTTCTTTATATACTATAATAGCTACAGCTACTTCTCCATTTTATACAAGTGGTGCTCGTGCTTCAGAAACATGTAGTAAAAATATAAGTGTGCGTGGTGGCGAAGAATGCAATGATATATTTATAGACAATTTTATTAATAATAATGAGATGAAAAATAAGTAATTTTTACATATAGCAAAATAAAGCAATAAAAATATTTAAATTCTAAGAATTTAAAAATTATATTTCAACTCTAAAATACATTTACAAACCAAAAAATATTCTTAAATAATGCTATGATATGAAAAATAAAGGAGAATAAATGCTTAAAAAAATTTCTTTATTACTTATGCTAGTTTTTAGTTTAAATGCTTTTGAATTTGTTCATAAAGATAAAATACCAAAAACTCCTATATATACTTTATTTAATTTAAGCAAAAAAGGATCTAAAATTGAAATAATCTTTAAACCACAAAGAAAAGATATAGGAAAACATTTAGGGTTTTATGTTTTTTATCCTACGTATTTTTGCTATGGTAAAATAGGCAGTAAGGATTATCGTATAGTTAATTTATATGACAAAAAAATAGTAGATAATATACGAGATAATCCTTATTATCCACTTGCACTTGATATTAAAATATATGAGCTTACTAAAGATGGTAATGAGATATTAGTATTTGATAAAGTCGCTACACCAAATGATGATACATACGTAATAGGTAGTTCAATTATGAATATTAAAGGTGAAGAAGTCAGAATGGTACAAAGACATTCTAGAATTTATTTTGTACCTGAGAATAAAACATATAAAGCAGTCATTACAAATCTAATAGATGATGATAATATAAGGGGTGATTTTACAAAAATCGCAATTACAGTTAATAGAAGAAAAGTTTAATAAGGAGAAAGAATGGCAAATTTTAGATTAGATTTAAATGGTGATTTTACAAATATTATAATTATACCTATGGGGACAAAAACTCTTAATAAAAATAAAATTACAAATTATAAAACTTCTAATTACTATTTTAAATTATTGTAAAAATTATGAGAATTTGAAATAAGGATTTAAAAATATTACAAAAAGTAACAATTAATAAAAATTAATAAAGTTTTTTGATATTTTTATTTAAGTAAATGCTATGATATAAAAAACAATTAAGGTTATATTATGAAAAAAACATTAGAAATCTTAAAAATACTTTTTAAGATTTTTATAATAATTGAAATAGTGATTGCTTTTTACTCAATTTTTGCTGGTGTTATTTTTAGCATTGGCTCAGATGTAAATGTAATTTATTCAATTATTGTTTGCTTTTTTGCAGCTAATTATTTTATTTATGAAAATTTAAGTCAAATAATAATTTTATTTTATGAGGGGTTTATACTTTATCCACTAATATATCTTAAAGTTTTTATAATTATATTTTTTATAATACTTTTCTTTAAATTAAGAAAAAGATTTAATAATAAAATAGCTTTTAAATATAGCATAATACCTATGATAATAATATTTACTTTATATAATTATTTTTTTAGAACCATACCTGATTACTCAAGTAAAACTCACGAAAAAATAGTAACTCTAAGTGATTATAAAAAATATCAGCAAGGCTATTGCTTAAAAGAAGATAGGATATTACCTAAAGATGAGCTTTATAAAAGAGTAGTGGTTGATGATTTTACAAAGTTATTAGTACGTAAAGATATTCTTTATAAAATGATTTATAATAGCATTACAAATCATGAATATGAGATACATAAAGATATAAATCTAGATAATTACAAAGATTACTTAAGAAAAAATATTTATTCTAAAAGATATGTTAATTACGATGAATTAGAACCGGTTGATTACACTAAATATCTAGTAGTTAAAAATAATATAGCTGGATTTACTAAACCTATTATTTTACTTGGATGGGGTGCTTCTGTTTCAATTTCAGTTTATACGGATATAGCCTTTGAATTTAAAGATAATATATATAGAACCTATAGCTTTTATCTTATTGATGAATTTGATGAGCGTGAAGATAAAGAAAAAGAGTATAAATATAGACTTAGAGTTTTTAATCATCAGCTTTTATCATACGAAGCTGATATAAAGGAAAAACGTAGTTATATACGCAAATTTGATAATTGTGGTTATTCAAACTTTGATCCAGAAAAAGAAGCAATTGAGATCTACAATGGTATTTAAAATTATAAAAAGGAGAAAGAATGGCAAATTTTAGATTAGATTTAAATGATGATTTTACAAGTGAAATATTATCATTGTATTTGTGGGGACAAAAAAGAGCTCCTAGTAAAGATGAGATTACAAATTATAAAACTTATAATTCTTATTTTAAATTCTTTAAAAAATTATGAGAATTTGAAATAAGGATTTAAAAATATTACAAAAAGTAACACAATAATTAATTTTAATAAAGTTTTTTGATATTTTTATTTAAGTAAATGCTATGATATGAAAAATAAAGGAGAGTTATGTTTAAAATATTAGCTATTTTACTAATTACAAATATTTATTCATATCAAATAAATAAGTTAAAAATAGAGCTAGATAGTATTTATAAAAGCTTTGCATATATTACAAAAGAGATAAAACAAGACCAAAATGAGTTTATAAAAATCATTAGTAATTGCAAAGATGATAATAATTGTATTATAAGTTCTTATAAAGCTAGAATAAAAGAGCTTAGCACTAGTCTTGAAAACTCAAAAACCTATCCTAAAGAACTAATAGAACATATAAAAATAATTCAAGAAAACTCAATAGAATGCAATAAAGATAACTATATGCGATATGAGCATGGACGATTTATTGATGAGCCAGAAAAATGTAGAAAATTACTAAAACTCAATAATTTTTGGCAAGATTTTTTTAGATATAAGGATATAAAAATAAAGCCAAAAATTGTAGATGCTAAGCCTTACGCAAGCCAAGAAGTAAAAGATACTCTTAAATACTGCTGGGATTTAGGGCTTGATAGAAAAGTTTATAAGTATATAAAAGATTATAGTTCAGATGATAGCAATGATAATGTCAGTTATCGTTTTATAGAAGTTGATAAAAATAATGAGCTTTATATTATAAGTAAAATTAAAGGTAAAAAATACATAGAAAAACATAAAAGTATAACTATAAGTGATGTAGTTTTAGATGATAAAAATTACTTAGCTTTATCAGGTGAAATTGGAAATATATTATTTATAGAAAAAGATTTTTGCAATCATCCTATGAAGAATAAAAATCTATTAGAACTTTTAAAAAATTCTAATAAAATGAAAATGTCAAATAAATATTACGAAGAAGCAAAAGAAACTTTTATTATAGAGTATAAGGGTAGTGATTATATTTTAAATTATCATAAATTTAATAATTTAAATCATATTAGATATGACAGTTATTATAATATAACTTTTATTGATATTTTAGATATGGTATCTAATGTAATTTATCAACCATATTCAGAAAAAACTCTTAATAGATGTAATAAATTTAAAATTTTTGGTTGTGAAACAAATCTAAAAAAGGAGAAAAAATGAGTTTAAGTGGTTTCATAGGGTAAAAAACTTTAGTAGTGAATTATATAATAATATTAAGAATAATGAAGGTTTTGATGTAAAAGTTTATCTTGATAGTAAACTTAGACCTACAATTGGTGTTGGTTATGAATTAATTTCTCATAAAAATACTTGGAGAGAACATTTTAAAACAATCAAACTTAATGTTAGCAATGAACAAGCTAATGATTTTAATAATTTAATATCTGCTTTATCTAAAGTAAAGTCTAAAGATGAAGGCAAACGTATTATTGAAAAGTATTATAACAATAAAAATAGCATAAAACTAACTAACGAAAAAGAAGCAAAAGAACTTTTTTATACTATATTGCCAGATTATAAAAAAATGATTATTAAAACAAGTAATAATCCTAATCAAGGAATTAGTGAAGAAATGTATAAATATCTAAAAGATAGCAAAGAATTAATAACTCTTATTGATTTAGCGTACAATGGGGGTAAAAAATTAATAGGACCTGGTTTATCTAAAGCTATTGAAGAAGGTGATAGAGCTAGAGCTTGGTTTGAGATAAGATATAATTCTAATGGCGGGAAATCACGAAAAACTAGTGGTTATGGAATTGCACAAAGAAGAATAAGAACTTCAGATTTTTTTGGGCTTTATCCTGATGGCAATGTAGATGAAGAATATCATATGAAAGTAGTTAGAATGTATGCTGACTATAAAGATAAAATAATCGGAGAAGAAACCAGCATAGAAGAACCTAGTGAAAATGATGGTAAGAAAATAGGAGAAGCTTATCAAGGTACAAATAGTTTTAAAAGCCAAATCTCTACAACCCTTAAACATTTTACTAATGAAAATCAAATTAGTGGGGATATTATATTGCTTGATAATACCCATAATAAATTAGGTGAAAATACAAATTTAAATAAAAATGATTTGATTATCATTGATGGTGGAGAGCATAAGATTAGCGATATAAGCGGTAATGATATTTATTATGTTCGTAATGGTAAAGTTACAATAGACGATAAGGATGGCAAAGGTCAAGTAGTATTTAATGGCTCTACATTAGAAGGTGGTTCTTATGATGAAGATAGGAAAGCATATATAGATGCTAAAGATACAAGTATTACATATGAGCTTAAAGACAATAATGATTTAATAGTAACTAAAGGCGATAGTAGTATAACAATACGCAATTTTAAAAAAAGCGAAGATGGATTTTTAAATATTAATTTAAAGGATAATCCAGGCAAAGAAGTAGCTATAGTAATAGATACAACAGGTTCTATGGGAGATGATATAGCAACTTGCAAAGCAAATGCAAAGATTATAGCTAGTAATATCTTTAAAGAAAATTTTTATTCTAAAATATCAATAGTTACTTATAATGATAATGATATAAAAACAATTGGAACTTACACTGATTATCAAGGTTTTTTAGGTGGAATAAATAGTGTTAATTTGCAATATGGTGGCACAGAATACACTATGGCAGCTATCTTAGAAGGAATGAGTCGTTTTACACCAAATAATCACTTGAGTAAAGAAGTGTATGTAATGACAGATGAGCCTGGAGATGATAATCATAGAAGAGATGAAGTAGAAGGTAGAGCTAAAATTTTTTATGTAGCAGGTCTAAGAAATGCAAATAATACCAATAAATACGAAGATAATTCAGTAAAAATTAATTTTATAGCTATTCGTAATGAGTTTGAGCATTTTAAAGATTTAGCTAAAAATACTAATGGAATGTATTTTAATTCAAATTCAAGTGAAGAGCTTAGCGATGCTTTATTTGAATTAAGCAATATAGGAACCTCAAGTAATGATGTGATAGAAGGCAATGATAAGGATAATAGTCTTAATGGATTTGGTGGAGATGATACACTAGTAGGTAAGGCTGGAAGCGATACTTATACATTTACTGGGCTTAATTTTGGTAACGATACCATAATAGAAAGCAATTTAAATAATATTGATAAAAATACAATTATTTTTAAAGATGTAAGCTATAAAGATGTAAGATTTAAAAAAGATTTAAATGATTTAAAAATTACACTTAATAAAGATAATAGCGTAACAATAAAAGATTTTTATAATACCAATAATGAAAGTAAAATTAGTAGCATAAGCTTTAGTGATGTTACATTAGATGAACTAGCTATCAAAAGAAGCGTAAGTATGCAAGCAAACAAAGAAGCAATAGTATTCTTAAAAGAAAAAGATTTTAGCTTTTCTAATTTTGCTACATCAACATTTGCAGTAGCCTATCAAGATAATGCAAGCAATATAAGCACATCTTATAAAGATGATGTAATAATAGGCAGTAATAAAAACGATATTATATCAACCAAATTAGGAAACGATACTTTAATCGGTGGTAAAGGAGATGATAAGTTATATGGTGGATTTGGTAATGATATATATGTTTATAGAAAAGGTGATGGAAATGATTTAATCTATGATGATGGTGGGCAAGATGCTTTAAAATTACAAAATTTAAAAGCTGATGAAATATTTTTAATAAAAGATGGTAAAGACCTGCTAATAAAGTTTAAAGATGATGATACAAATAGCATAAGAGTAGCACATCACTTTGCTTGGAAATTTGGCTATCACAATCAAATAAACACAATAGAACTTGATGATAATAAATTCATCAATACAAAAACAATAGATAAACTAATAGAGCAAACTAGTGCATTTGCTAAAAATAACGGCATAGATATTCATAATATTAATCATATAAACGATGATAGATTAAATCAAATCTATATGAGTGCTTGGAATTAAGCAAATTACCCTAAATTAATTTAGGGTAATTATTATTTAAGTATTTAAAAAATATATTAATTAGGTAAAATATGTTTAAAATTTTTAAAAAATTTGATGATGATACACACGAATTTAAACCACTTTTAGTAGAGTTAGAAGATAGACCGCAAAATCCATTAGGTAAAAGTATTTTATATATAGTTTTATTTGTAATAGTTTTTAGTATTGCTTGGCTAATACTAGCTAAGGTTGATATAGTAGTAAGTGCTAGTGGTAAAGTAGTTCCTGATGGAGAAATTAAAATAATCAAACCTTTAGAAAACGGAGTAATTTACAAAATTCTTGTAAAAGAAGGTGATAAAATAAAAGCAAATGAGCCTTTAATATTGGTTGACCCAAGTGTATCTAAAGTCAATTTAGAAAGTAAAAAAGAGAATTTAAAAGCTTTAGAAGATAGTTTAAAAAGATTAAATGCACTAAGTAACGAGAGTGAATTAAAAGATGTTAGTAATGCAGAATTAAGCCTATATCAAAACCAATTAAATAGCTTTAAAAATAGCATAAACACTTATGAATTTAAAATCAAACAAACTATTAATTCATTACAAGCCAATAAAGAAGAATTAAAAAGATTAGAAATAGAGCATAAATACACAAGCTCAAAATTAAATAGACTTAGCAAGGTAAAAGATATAATCGCTTATAAAGATTATGAAAATTTATTAAAAACAAAGCAAGATTTACAATTACAAATACTTGTAAATAAAAACAAATCTTTAGAATTAGAAAATAAATTAAACGAACTCACAAAAGAACTTGAGAGTTTTAAAGCAAATTTTATTGCTAAAAATTATGATGAACTCTTAAAAACTAAAAATGAAATAGCATTATTAAAGGCAGATATAAACGCGATAGAATTTCAAAGCCTAAGGCAAGTTATTTCATCACCAGTTGATGGATATGTAGGAAAATTATTTGTAAATACTGAAGGAAGTTCTGTATCAAGCAATGAGCAATTAATATCAATAATCCCAATTGATAAACCACTTATAATAAAAGCAAATGTATTAAATCAAGATATAGGATATCTTAAAAAAGGGCAAAATGTAGCTATCAAAATAACCACATTTAATTTTCAAAAATACGGCAAACTAGATGGAATTTTAGAACATATTGGAAACGATGCTATAAAAGATGAAAAATTAGGAGATATTTTTGAAATTAAGGTAAAACCTTTAAAAAATCATTTGATAGTAGATGGGGAAGTAAAAGAAATAGAACCAGGAATGCAAGTAATAGCTGAAGTAAAGGTTGGCAAAAGAAGAGTAATAGAGTTTTTCATATATCCTATTATTAGATATCTTGATGAAGGGCTTAGTATTAGATGAGAATTATTTTTGTTTTTCTTATAATGCTTAGCACATCAATAGCTAAAGATTTTTACACCATACTAGACTATGCACTTAAAAATTCTCCTATCATAAATATCGCAAAAATAGATATTAAAAGTGCTAATTATAATTATAATTTTTATAAATCATATTTATATCCAGAATTATCATTTAATGCAGATTTTAAGTATTCAAATACAAAAAGTAATGATTATAAAAGAGAGCTTTTTAGCGATTATAACAATCATCAAAGCACAATATCACTTATATTAAAATATGATTTATTCAAATTTGGAAATGATTATTATAAAATCAAATCAGCCAAAGAGAATATCGCTACAAGTAATTACAATAAGTGTTATAAGGAATTGCAATTATCACTAGATTTATTAGAATACTACAAACTCGCACTATTAAGTGAAAATAAATTAAAAACATATAAAAATTTAAGCCTTGCTTATGAAAGTTTATATAAATTATCAAAGAGATTAAATAAAGTTGGAGAATTAGATTTAATCAATGTAAATTCTTATTTTTTGGACTTTAGCGATGCAAAAACACAGATTTTAAAACTAGAATTTGAATTAAGAAATTATTTATCATATATATCGTATTTATCAAATCTTAATATTGATAAAATAGATGATTTTAGTAAAATTGATGAAATTGCTTTAGACTTTTTAGAATTTGAAAAAACAAATAAATTTTTAGAATTAAATTCTAAAATAAAAAGCTCAATGTATGAACTAAAATCCCTAAATCAACGCCCTACAATAAGCCTTTATTCAAGATATGATTTTTATGATAAAACCAAAAATAATTATCAAGACCTTGCCGATAGTTCTAAAAAACACGGGTACTTAGTAGGAATTGGGATTAACTATATTATATTTGATGGATTTAAAACAAGTTCATCTAAAGAGTTAAAACAATTAGAAATAAACAAATTAAATCAAGAGCTAATACAAGCAAAGCTAGAATATGAAAAACAAATAAACGAGCTTATATTTTTCATACAAAACAAAGATGAAATAATAAAAACCTTAAAGATAATAAGCAAAGAAGCAAATACAAATGAGCTTTATATACAAAAACTACACAAAACTGGTGAAAAATCAAAATTTGAAGTCATAAATGCAAGTATAGAAAACTATAAAAAACTCCAAGATTTAAATGAATATATAATAAATGCAAATGCAAACGCTATTAAAATTAATTTAATAAATAATCAATTTAATAATTGTAAAAAAGGATATTAATATGCATACAGCCTTAGGTTGCTTATCACTTTGTGCGCAATTTGCAAATATATCAATAGATATTAATGCGATTTGTAACAAATACGCTTTAAAAGATAGCGAGCCAAGTATTTACGAACTAGCAAAAATCGCTAAAGATAATGATTTTAAAGTAAAAATCAAAAAGCTTAATTTAAAAAACCTTCATTTATATAAAGCACCTTTTATATTTTTGAAAAAAGATTTAACATATTTTGTAGTTTTAAAACTTGATTTTAATAATCAACAAGCTCTTATTTTTGATGGTGGAAAAGAAGCAAGGCAAATTAGCTATGAAGAATTACATAATTTATCAAGTGATAAAATCTTAATCCTAGCACACAAATTATTAAACGATAGTGTAAAGTTTGGCTTCTCTTGGTTTTATAAAAGAATGCTAAGTTATAAGGGTATTGTATTACAAATTTTATTAGCAAGTTTTGTTATGCAATTATTTGGCTTAGTTACACCTTTATTTACTCAAGTAGTCCTTGATAAAGTCTTGTTGCACCATAGTATAAGCACACTTAATGTAATCGCTTTTGCATTTTTTAGCGTTATTGTTTTTGAAAGTTTATTAAGCCTTAGTAGAAATTATATCTTTACTCATACTACCACAAAAATTGACGCAAAATTAGGCAGTGAGTTATTTACACATTTATTATTGTTACCTATGGTGTATTTTGAGAATAGAAAAGTAGGCAACATAGCAGCTAGAATAAGAGAGCTTGATAATATAAGAGATTTTATAGCCAACAAATCAGTAAGCGTGATTTTAGATTTGTTATTTAGTATAGTTTTTATTTTGATGATGCTTTTATATAGCGTGAAGCTAACATTTGTTTCATTAGCTTTTGTGATTTGTATTGCTTTGATTTATTTTTTTATAACGCCTATTTTAAGAGCAAGGCTTGAAGATAAATTCCAAATGGGAGCAGCATCTAATTCATATCTAGTAGAAAGCATAACAGGAATGCAAACCATAAAATCCCTAGCCATTGAAGGTAGTATGAAAAAATACTGGGAGGATTATTTAGCAAAATATTTAAAATCATCTTTTAATTTAAGTAATCTAAGCAATATCGCAAGTACTTTTGCTAATTCTTTACAAAAGCTTATGACATTAGCGATTTTGTATTTTGGAGTAGGATTAGTAATTGATGGGAGTTTAAGTGTAGGACAATTAATAGCCTTTCAGATGTTTGCCAATCAATTTAGCGCTCCTATTATGCGACTTGTAAGCTTGTGGAATGAATTACAACAAGCTATTTTAAGCGTAGATAGATTAGGAGATATTTTAAATACACCGCAAGAGCAAACTACAAATAAACCTATATCGCTAAATCAAGTATCAGGTAATATAAAATTTGATAATGTAAGCTTTAAATATAGCCCAAATTCTAACTATGTCTTAAATAATCTAAGCTTTAACCTACAAGCAAATAAAAGCATAGGAATAGTAGGACGCAGTGGCAGTGGTAAAAGCACCATAACAAAACTCATAGAAAGACTTTATATCCCAAACGAAGGCTCTATTTATATAGATGGAATAGATTTAAGACATTTAAATCCTTATGTTTTAAGGAGTAATTTAGGCGTAGTTTTACAAGAAAATTATTTATTTAGCGGTAGTATCAAAGAAAACATAAGCCTATCAAAGCCAAGCGCATCAATGCAAGAAATAATAAATGTATGCAAAATAGCAGGAGCACACGATTTCATAAGCGAACTTAGTGCAGGTTATGATACTTTAGTAGGAGAAAGAGGCTCTGCATTAAGCGGCGGTCAAAGACAAAGAATAGCAATAGCAAGAGCCTTGCTACATAATCCAAGGGTTTTAATATTTGATGAGGCTACTTCTGCACTTGATTATGAAAGCGAGAAAATCATCACATCAAATCTATCGCTAATCAAACAAAACAAAACATTTATAATAATAGCACATAGATTAAGCACGGTTAAAGATTGTGATGAGATATTAGTCCTTGATAAGGGTAATTTGGTTGAGTGTGGAAATCATACAAAACTAATGGAACTTAATGGATACTACGCACATTTATACAAACAGCAAAATCTATAAACCTAAAACTATAAATAATTTAATAAATATTATTTATAGTTTTAAAAGAATTTGAATTATGAATTTGAAATTAAATCAAAAAATATTTTTTAATATTATTTATTACGAAAAGTAACATAATTTTAATAATTATTTTTAAATTTTATGAATTTTTATTGTTTATTTGCTATACTAAACCATAAAAGTTGTTTTATATTTGGAGCGATAAATGTATTCTAAGCTGATAGAGTTTATAAAAAAATCATTATATTATTTGTTTGTACTTCTTTTTGCATTAATAATTTTAATGATTGGTATTGTTTCTATGGCGATATATAATTTTTTTCAACCTTACGATTATAGTGATTTTGTTAAGGTAACAAAGGAATTAAAAAAAGTTGAAGAAATTTTATTAAAGCAAGGATATAAACCATATTATGATTTTGATGATAAAAGAACATATAAGGTAAATTACAATGAACTTGGATATGGTTGCATTATTGATGAGTTACAAAAACAAAAATACGCTATTCAAAATTTTTTTGTGAGATACCTACAAACGCATTTAGAAAAAATCAATAATTATAAAAGTATAGATGAAATAAAAGAAATAAAAAAATTTAGCAAAGATTTATTAAAAACTTCACAAG
>NZ_JACGAS010000029.1:0-20180 GCF_020138135.1 Campylobacter sp. RM12647
AAAAAAATGAAAATTATTTGGAAAAGTAGGGAAAGTTGGGAGAATTTAAAAAATACAATTTAAAAACATTAAAAACTAAAATTAGTGAAGATAGTTTGTAGTTGTGGTGGTTATGTGGTGAGAATTAGGTTTGAGAAATTTGAAATTTAGTAAGCAAATAAATAATAATTTTGCATAATATAAAAAACATTATTTGAATTATTTGTATAAAATATTTTAGATTAAGTTAATTTTATATGTTTAATATAATCTAATGAAATTACATATTTTATAAGATTATTAAGTTATATAGCTAAATTATAATAAAATATCTAGGTTTTAAAATAGGAATTTATATTTAGATTTTATTCCAAATATAAATTATCTTTAGTTTTTTTAGCAGGTTCAATATGTTTTGAATTAGGTAATTCTAAATTATCTTTGCCTTTTATATAAGCTATAATATTATCAATATCCTTATTTGATAATTTATTTGCATATCTTTGCATAACAAATCTTGTTTTGCCTCCAAAATCTTTATCGTTTTTGTAAGATTTTAACATTGATTTTAAAGTAGATGCTGAATAAGTGTTTAAGGATTTAAATGTAGTGCTTGATTTATCTCCTAAATCTCCATGACAAGAATTACATTTATGAATATTTATAAAAAGTTCTTTACCTAAATTAATATCTAAATTATCACTAAAAGTATAATTTAATAAATCATCTGTAGTCACTGCATTTATAGAATTTATAATACATAAAAATAATAAAATTTTTTTCATTCTAAGTCTTTAAAAAGCTAGGCTTAAAGCCTAGCAATTAATTAAAATGTATATTTAGCTTGGAATCTGATTAAACTTTCTTTTTTCTTATCAGACTTATCAAGACTTAATTTGTTATCTTTAGTAATACTTACTTCAGTAGCATCTTTAGTTTCTGCGTAAGCATAGAATGCTGAGAAGTTTAGTTTGTCGCTGTATTTGTAAGATAGTTGTGGCTTAACTTCAAATAATTTTTCTTTATTGTTAACAATTTTATTTGTTCCGCTAATAATATCAACACCAAATCTTACATCTTCAAATGTATAGCCAATTGTTCCGAATACGAAATCTTTTTTACCAAAACCACCTTGGTAGTCTTTCATTACGATTTCGCCGTAGTTGATTAATTGACCTTCATCTTCTACAGTATTAAGAGTTAATTTATCTTTTTTACCATAACCAGCATAACCTACATTGAAGTCTAAGCCGAATGCGTCAAAGCCAGCTTCTGCTGCATAGAAGTTACCATTAGCTGCTACTTCACCTTTTCTATCTTTTTTAAGGCTGTTGCCTGCGTATTGAGCATGTACATTATATGCAAAGTCATCTTTGTCACCTAGAGCAACATTGAAATCTACTGCATAGAATGTGCCCCAACTAGCCATATTTGAAACCCATAGTTGAGCTGCTACTGGGTCAAAATTAGCAATAGCTGCTATACCATAAAGGTTCTTACTTGTAGCATATTTATTACCTGCTTCATCTGTAACAAATAAAACGCTACTTAAATCTCCATCATTGTTATAGTTATCAAAAGCATAAGCTGCTAAAGTTACATTTTCAATACTGTTATTTACTATTTTTAACCCTGTTCCTAGTAAATCATCAGTCCAAATTGAGCCAATTTCCATTCTACCGAATATGAATGAAGTATCATAATTTGTATAAGTTAAATAAGCATCTCTTACATTGAAAGTTTTTTTATCATTTAAATATGCTGAATCACCAAAAGAACCATCAGTGTTTGAATATTGGAATAATGCTGTAGCTTTGAAATTATCAGCGATATCAGCACCAAATTTTAATTGAACTTTATATAAATGTCCGTTATCTTCTGATCTATCTATTTTCGTAGTAACTGAATTGTTTTTTATTTTTTCAGAATTTGTATCGTATCTGTATCTTAACATTCCTGATAGGTCTACATTTTGAATAGCTTCATCTAAAGCAACTGCGTTCGCGAATGAGAACGAACCTGCAGCAACAACTGCTGCTAAACTTAATTTAACTAATTTCATTTTTTCTCCTTTTTTTGTAAAAATGTAAGGGAATAGTAGCATAAATTTTGAAAATTAAGCTTAAAGTTATATAAATTTTTAAAAAAATGTAATTTGAATTATTCTTAAAAAAGGAAAACCCCTTGATTTCTCAAGGGGTTTAAGTCTCTCAAGGAGTAAAAAACTAGTCTAAGTTGCGATGATTTTAAAGAAGCTAGGTTAATACTTAGTAAAAGTATTTATAGTAAGATTATTTTTTTAAACAAAACGAAAGAGCTATAATGAAAATTAAAGAATATTTACAAAAACATATAGATAAAATATATAAAAGTTATTGCAAAAAATCAGTATTTACTAACTATAAAATAATAGGAGTTAGAAACAATAAGCTTAAAAGGTATGCAAAAACTATAATTAAAAAGTATGATTTAAATGATTATTTATTAAATACTAATTTTAAAAGTTTTGATGAAATGCAACTTTACATACACGTATTAAATGAGTTAGATGATTATGATTTAGTAGTTAAGAATTTAAAAATAATATTAAAAATCATAGATAATTGGTGTAGTTGCGATACTATAAGACCTAAGTGCTTTGATAATAATCTTGATAAGGTAGAGCAAATCATATGCGAATGGATTGAATCTAGCGCAATATATGAAAAAAGATTTGGGATTTTATGTTTTATAAGATATTTTAGCAGTGATACCACAAAATTAGAAAAAATATTTAATATAAAAAGTCAAGAATATTATGTAAATATGGCTAGAGCTTGGTATTTTACAGAACTTTTAAGTAATAATTTTGATGAAACTTTTAATTTTTTAAAAATTAAAAAATTAGATAATGAAACTTTATCAATGATGTTTCAAAAGATAAGTTATAGTGCAAAAATATCAGCAGAGAATAAGATTTTATTAAAAGATTTAAGAAAGTAATATGTTTTAAATAAGTAAAAATTAAATATGATTTCTACTTATTTAAAATTCTTTAACTTAGCTACTAAAATATCGCAAAATTCATCAAAACTAGCTCTATAATCTTTTAAATCCCCTAATTGCTTACCCCACATACATTCAGGATAAAATCCATCATCACTAAATCTAGCCATTATATGCCAATGGGCTTTAGGCAAGTAGTTAGCAAATGAAGCGTGATTAATCTTAGTTGGCTTATAAAAACTAATCATTTCTTTTTCTATAAGCATAGCAATTTTAAAAATTTTTAGGCTTGTTTCTTCATCATTACTAAGTTCTTTGTATTCGTCTTTTGCATGGATTTCTAGCCACGGGATAGAACTCTCGTGGCGTTTAATATAGCAAAAACTATTTTCATAAATCATACTTCAAAATCCCAAAAAAAACTAATCCATTCTTTAGCTTCTTTTACACAAAATTCAGGTTTTATAATAGCGCTTGGCTTATAAAAAATAACAGCAAGTTTAACTTCTAAATGTGGGTAAATTTCTAATATTTTTTTACGAATTGCATCAAGACTTTCACCACTATCTACGATATCATCAATGATTAAAACTTTTTTAGCTTTACTTAAATCAGGAATATTAGTAATTTCAATAGTATCTAATTTTTTTTGCCCATCATAATGAATACTATTTAATACAAAAGCATTTCTGCTTTTAAGTGCAGTTGATAATGCGTGAGTAAGTGTAAGACCACCACGAGCAACACCTACAAAAGCGTCTGGGTTGAACTCATCTTGAATGCGTTTTGCAAACGGCTCAAAGTCATTTTTAAATTCATCGTAAGTATATTTATACATAGTTTTACCTTTTAATTAAATTTCATAAATTGTAGCAAGAACACTGCCATACAAATAATAGAGATAACGATTATACCACTACTTAGCTTATTAAATTCTTTTCTTAATAATCTAACTAATACATAAGAAATAAATCCAAAAGCAATACCTGTAGTAATTGAGTAAGTAAATGGCATCATAATTACCGTAAAAAATGTAGCAACACTATTTGCAGGGTCTTTAAAATCAATATTGCTAACTTCCATAAACATTAAAATTCCAACCATTATCAAGATAGGATAAATAGCATTAACAGGAATTGCTTGGAAAAATGGTAAAAAGAATATGCAAAGACAAAACATTCCCGCTAAAAATATATTGCTCAGTCCTGTTCTAGCACCACTTTCTATACCAGCACTACTTTCTACAAATGCAGTTGCAGTTGATGTGCCAATAACTGCTCCGATACAAGTTCCTGCCGCATCAGCTATCATAGTTTTACCTAATTTTTTATCTCCACTATCATCAAGAGTTCCGTCTGATTTTGTTTTATTTTTAAATATTCCGCCCCTAATTCCAGCACCAGTAATCGTGCCTATACTATCAAATAATTGAGTTACAAAAAGTGTCATTACTGCAGGTAATACCGATAAACTTAAAGCACTCATAATATCAAGTTTTGCAAAAATACTCATAAGCCCATCTTTTTCACTAAAATTTGGAATTGCCACAAATTCACTTGGTAATTTTGCTCCACCTATTCCAAAAGTCCAAGCGATAATACTACCTATTAAAACCGCTAAAATAAAGCCTGCTTTAATCTTCCAAGCCCAAAAACAAACAATTAAAAATAATACAAATAAACAAAATAACACATTCGGGTCTGCAAAATTACCTATTTTTAAAAGAGTTACAGGATCAGCCGTAACAATATGAGCCTGATTCATCCCCATAAACGCTAGAAAGCACCCAATACCAGCACTTATAGCACGGCGAAAATCTTCAGGAATGCTTTTTAAAATAAAAATACGAAAATTTGTAAAAGAAAGAACTAAAAATATAAAACCACTTATAAAAACAGCACCTAAAGCAGTTTCAACAGGAATTCCTTGGCCTTTGCACATTGAAAATGTAAAAAATACATTAAGCCCCATACCTGTACTCATTGCTATTGGAGAATTTGCAAAAAGTCCTGTAAATGCAGTTGCTATTATAGTTACTAAAGCAGTTGCTAGCATTAAAGCTTCTACACTAAGCCCTGTATTGCTTACTATAAAAGCATTAGTTGGAATAATATAAAGCATTGATAAAAATGTTGCTAAAGCACCATTAAACTCATTTTTAACACTTGTATTGTTTTCTTTTAACTTAAAAAAGTCCATTTTTTTCCCTTATAAAAAAATATTTAGCGTAAAGCACCTAAGATTAAACACAATAAGATTAAAAATTCTAGCTCATAGCAGTATCCTTTTGTTTGTAGTAAGAAATTATTAGATTAAATTGTTTGAAAGTATATTTTTTGCAATCATATATTAATTGCATAATGAGTTTGAATGATGTTTTTAAAATGGAGCTAAAAACATATAAAGAATTCAATCAATATTCCTTAATCTCATTATATAAACTATCTCTTTCTATTGGAATTAAATTTGATGTTTTGATATTGTCTATGAAGTCTTGTAGCGTAATGCCATTCGCACTTTTTGCACCACCTGCACTTTGGATATTTTCTTTTTCTATTGTTCCATCAAGGTCATTTGCTCCGTATTCTTGAGCCACCATTGCAAGGTTTAATCCTAAAGTCGCCCAATAAGCTTTAATATGAGAAATATTATCTAAAACAAGCCTTGCTATTGCAATAGTTTTTAGAATTTCTATACTTCCAAGCGGTTTTAAATCCTTTAAAAACGAATTGTCTTTTTGCCATACTAACGGAATAAAAGCATTAAAACCTTTGCTAATATCTTGTTGTTTTCTTAGTCTTAGCATATGGTCAATTCTGTTCTCACGACTTTCAATGTGTCCAAAAAGCATAGTTGCATTACTTTGTTTTCCTTTTTGATGCCATAGCCCATGAATCTTAAGCCAATTATCAGAACTAACTTTGCTAGCACAAAGCTCATTTCTAACTTTTTCATCAAAAATTTCAGCACCGCCACCCGGCATAGAATCAACTCCATATTCAAGCATTTTGTCAATTACTGCAGAATAATCTCCATCAAAAAAACTCTTTGCAATAAAATTAATTTCAGCAGCTGTCATTGCTTTAATATGTAAATGTGGGTATTTATCTTTAATTTTTCTAAAAATCTCAAAATACCATTCCCAACCACCTTTTTTATTGTGAGCTGAAACAATGTGTATTTCTTTTGTCCCACGAGTAACGGTATCATCAACTATTTTTAAGATTTCTTCGTGTGTTAGATGATATGGATTTGGATTGTGCCTATGAGCTGAAAATGCACAAAAAGCACAAGTATCAACGCACATATTTGTAGGATTTATGTGACGATTACAATTAAAATAAACTTTTTTTCCGTGAAGTTTTAATCTCTTTTTATTAGCGTAAAATCCTAAGACTTGCAAATCTAAATCGTATAACTTATAACAATCTTCTTCGCTTAATCTTTTACCTTCGTCTAACGCTTCTAAAATATCCATTTACCATCCTTAAAAAAGAAAAGTGATTATATTTATCTTTGTTTAACAACTTACTATAAATTAGCGTAATTTTTATTATTAAAGGATTAAAAATGTGCGGAATTATTGGATATTTAGGACAATTAGAAAAAAAAGAAATTATATTAAAAGGATTAAAAGAGCTTGAATATCGTGGATATGATAGTGCAGGTATGGCTGTGTTAGAAAATAATGAATTAAGCTTTTTTAAAAAGGCAGGAAAATTAGAAAATCTTGTTAATTTTATGAAAAATTTAAACTTTAATGATGAAGGTGTAGCTATAGGTCATACTCGTTGGGCAACACACGGAAAACCTGATGATACAAATTCTCATCCACATTACGGCGAATATTCTTGCATAATACACAATGGAATTATAGAAAATTATAAAGAAATAAAAGAAGAACTAAAAACCACACATTTTAATTCGCAAACAGATACAGAAGTTGTTGTTCATTTGTTTGAAAAATATGCAAATACTTTAAGCCCTGAAAAAGCTTTTAGTGAAGTTATTAAAAAAATTGATGGAGCTTATGCAATATTATTAATCACAAAAAAAGCTCCGAATACTATATTTTTTGCTAAGAAAAACGCACCACTAATAATAGGAAAAGGCTCAAATAATAGTGAGTTTTATATGGCATCTTGTGATGCTCCGTTGGTTGGAATTTGCAAACAAGTTGCTTATTTAAACGATGGAGATTTTGGCTTTTTAGATAAAAATGGAATTCATTTATTAAATGGCGTTGTTGAGTTTAAAGAATTAAATTGCGATAAAGAAAGTGCTTTAAAAGATGGATTTGATACTTTTATGGAAAAAGAAATCTACGAGCAAAGCCAAATCGTTCAAAATATATTAATAGGAAGAATTATTAATGATAAAGTATGTTTTGATGAATTAAAGAATTTAAATCAAGACTTTAGTAAAATCATAATTTGTGCTTGTGGCACTAGCTATCATGCAGCATTAGCATCTAGCTATATTTTTGAAAGAAGTGCTAATATTGAATGCCGTGTAGAAATAGCAAGTGAGTTTAGATATAAAAATGGCTTTTTAGATAAAAATGCTTTATTCGTTTGTATATCTCAAAGCGGCGAGACAGCTGATACTCTTGAAGCTTTAAAAATAGCAAAAAATGCTGGGCTTAAAACTTTAGCATTATGCAATGTTGATAATTCAAGCATAGCAAGAGAAGCTGATTATTGTATTTTAATTCGTGCAGGGATTGAAAAAAGTGTAGCAAGCACTAAAGCATTTTGCGCTCAAATGCTAAATCTATGGCTACTAGCATTGTATTTAAATAAAAATCCTAATTTAGATATTAAAAAAGAATTACTTGCTATTAAGGATTTATCTAATGTATTAAAAGTAAATAAAAATACTCACGATAAACTAAAACGCTTAAGCAAGCGATACTTACACGGACACGGATTTTTCTTTATAGGTAGAGATTTATTTTATCCACTTGCACTTGAAGCAGCATTAAAATTAAAAGAAATAAGCTATATGCACGCAGAAGGCTACGCAGCAGGAGAGATGAAACATGGTCCTATTGCACTTGCTGATAGCGAATTATTTACAATAGCATTTATGCCGAAAAATATTTTATATGATAAAACTCGCTCAAATGTCTTAGAATTAAGTGCAAGAGATGCAAATATTTTAGCAATTTCTCCTATTGAGTTTAGCGAAGCTGATGATTTTATAAAAACAAGCGAACAAGAACATTATCTAAGCGAGTTTTTTGAAATGATGGTAATTATGCAATTATTTGCACTAGAAATCACAAATCGTGTTGGTGCAAATGTAGATATGCCAAGAAATCTAGCAAAAAGCGTAACGGTTGAATAAAGAATTTAAATTAGGATAATTTCCTAATTTAAATTCCATAATTTTTATTCATTTATGGCATTTAAGTGTTGCTCTATTTCATCAAGGCTATTTGTATGGAAATTTCTTAATTTTATATTTGAATAAAATAAGCCATTGGTTTTGATTTTTAAAATTCTCTTCTTTCTTTTATAGCTTTTAATATCGCTTAGTTTTATGTATTTTGTAAAAAATATAAATCTAACTCCAATTTTATCTTTATACAAAATCACTTTAATTATAGGCATATCATAAATATAAATCACAAGCAAAATTGAGAAAAATATGCTTAAATAAACAAAGCCTGCTTTAAAAGCTCCTTGTGTTATTGCAATAATCAAATAAATAAATACAAAATACAAAACACTGCTAAAATCTAATTTAGATTTAATTATTTTCGCATCCATAAATTACTCATTAATTGATAAAATCTCAGCTCTTCCATTTACAATAGCTACGCAGTGTTCATAATGAGCAGTATTTAACCCATCTGCTGAAGCAGTTTCCCACATACCTTTTAGATTTTTAGGTCTTCCATCTTTTTGACAAATCATAGGCTCTATACAAAATACCATTCCATTTTTAATCTTTGGACCATTTTTAATACTATCATTTGGGTGTAGATAGTTTGGTATTTCAGGCTCTGCGTGTGGTTTTCTACCAATGCCGTGTCCGCAAAACCCTTCTAGTGGAACAAAACCACGAGAGCGAATAAAGTCTTCTAAAATCTTGCTAAGCTCTTTAAATCTCATACCATCTTTAATATGACTTATTGCATTTAGCAAACAATCCTTGCTACAAGCAATTAATTCTTCATCTTTTTTAGAGATTTTGCCAACACCATAAGTCCTAGCAGCGTCTCCATAATATCCATCTATGAAAGTTCCAACATCGCAACTTACAATATCGCCTTCTTTTAAAACTCTATCATCAGGAATTCCATGAATGCAAGTTTCATTAAGACTAACACAAATTGCACCTGGAAAACCATAAAGCCCTTTAAAAGCTGGTTTTGCACCAAGACTTAAGATATAATCTTCTGCAGCTTTATCTAATTCTTTTAAAGAAATTCCTGGTTTTATTAAAGTTTCAAGATAATCTAGCGTTTTTGCAACCATTTTATTAGCTACTCTTAATTTTTCTATTTCTGCTGGTTTTTTAATTTCTATCATATTCATCCTTTCTTACTTTATACCCCAAAAATACAAGCACTAGGGCTATTATAAATTGAGAGATATTATCTTTATTAAAACCCACATAGTCTAACATTGAAGCATTAATTATAATTATACCAATGGCTGAATAAAGAAATATTTTAGTTAAAAGCCCAGTATTAGCCATTCTTGTGCAAGGACATTTTCTACTAAGTCTTTCTATTTTTTCATTTTTTGGTGATGCTTTTTGAAAAAACCAAGCCATCAAACCAAAAAATACTAAAATTAATTCTATTATTAACATTGCTTAATGTATCTTATCCAAGAATCAAAATGTGGTTTTTCTAAACTAACTTTTGTTTGATTTCCATGACCTGGTAGTAAATAAAAATCATCTTTTAAATTCTTTGCTTTTTCAAGACTATTTACCATATCATCAGCATTTGAGAACTCAAAATCCCATCTGCCTATACTTCTTTCAAATAAAAAATCCCCACTAAAATAAACATCATCAAATTCAATCATAGAACAACCTGGAGTATGACCTGCAAAATGATGAAAAGTAAATTTTAAACCATTAAACACTAATTCTTCTTTGTCTTCAACAGCTATTGCTATATCATCGCTTGGCAAAAAACCATAAAAAGGATTTTTTAACATAAATATATCATCTTTTGGGGTATATAAAGGAGCGTTAAATTCTTGTGCTACTAATTTATTGTCCCATATGTGGTCGTGGTGTCCGTGAGTGTTTAAAATCGCTAGGACTTTGCTTGAGTTTTCTTTAATAAAACTTAAAGCACCTTTGCCTGGGTCTATTACAATATCTCCTAATTCGTGCTTTACAATATAACAATTTGTAGCGTAATCTCCACAAGGTCTTACTAAAATCTCATACATTTTTAATCCTTTCATAAAAATCTTTTAATATCTTAGTATCTTTACTAGCTCTAAAATCAATTATAATTTCTGATTTAAAATCTTTATTAAAAAATTCATCTTGCATAGTTTGTGCTAAAATTTTTGCTGGGTCAATCAATGTGGCTTTAGGAAAATAAGTTTTAAATTCTTGCTCTAAAAATGGATAATGAGTACAAGCATAAAGAATATAATCATAATTATTTTTATTAAAATAATTTGCAAAATCTTCACTCGCTTTAGAATAATCCATACTCTCAACAATAGGAACAAAAGAAATAGGACTTATAAAGTCAGCTTTTATATTATATTTTTTACAAGAATTTTGATAAAGCCCTGAGCTAAGAGTTGCTTTTGTAGCTACTACTAAAGAATTTTGATTATTAGCAATTTGGCTAAGCCCTAAAATACCATAATCACTTATAGGAAGAACTTTAATAGCTACATTTATCTCGCTTAAAATTGAGCTGACCGTGTTACAAGCTAAAATAATCAAATCTACATTTAAACTTGTTAAATAATCAATTGCATTTTGACCGATTTTTAAAATTTCTTCTTTGCTTTTAGTTCCAAATGGGACATTTTTATTATCAGCATAATAAATTATTTCTTTTGCTACACGGCTTTTTACTAATAATTTTAAAGTTCCAAGCCCACCTACACCACTATCAAAAATTGCTATTTTATTTAGCATTTATATACCTTCTTGCATCTAAATATCTTGTATTCCAATATCTTACATTAAGGCTTTGAATTCTTGTTCCACCTTTTGAAGATAAATGTATAAAATTGTTATTTTCAAGATAAATTCCAACATGTAAGCCAAAAGGTCCATCTGTTCTAAAGAAAACTAAATCTCCTGCTTTAAGCTTAGATTTTGAAACTTTTTTACCACCTAATCTTTGCTCTTTTGTACTTCTACTTAGATTAAATCCATATACTTGTTTATAAATCTCTTGAGTAAAAAAAGAACAATCCGCACCTTTGTTTTTATTAGTGCCGCCAAGTCTATAAGGAGTATATCTCCACTCACTTGAAGAATTTAAAATACGCTCTACAATTTTATTTGTTTGTTGTACTTTTTCTATATCCAATTTAGTATCAAAAATAGCATTAGGAGTAAACATTTGTGCTGGATAATTAGAATAAACATCATCAATTAATACTACACCATTGATTTTATTTTGATAGTTTTCATAGTTATTGTTGGCTATATTTTGCGAACAAGCCACAAAAAATATAGCCAAAATAATCGGCAAAAATATTTGCCTATTTATAATCATAAGCCTACTGCACTTAAGGTTTGATATTTATTCACATACATTTGAGCTTCAATTTTTCTCATTGTATCAAGTGCTACCTGAACAACAATTAAAACTGATGTTCCACCAAAATAAAATGGAACTCCCATAAATTTAGCTAAAAGCCAAGGAAGAGTTGCAATAATTGCTAAATATATTGAGCCACTTAATGTCAAGCGACTTGCAATTTCATTTAAATATAAAGCTGTTCCTTCTCCTGGACGAATACCTGGAATAAAACCACCTTGTTTTTTTAGGTTTTCTGAAATATCTTTTGCATTAAATGCAATTGATGCGTAAAAATATGCAAAAAAGATTACAAAAAAGAATGTAAAAATATGAAATACATAACCATTTGGATTGAAAATATCATTAATTTTCATAATGTATTCATTTGTACTTGATTGTAAAACAGTAGCAGGAAATGTCAAAATTGCACTAGCAAAAATTGGAGGAATTACACCACTTAAATTTAATTTAATAGGAATATAATTCATAATTCTTTTATTTTGATTTTGCATTAAAACTTTTCTACTATAAGAAATTGGAATTCTTCTTTCTCCCAATTCTACATAAATAATAGCACCAATAGCTGCAATAATAACTAAGGCAATACCAATTACTACTAAGAAATTTAATTCACCAGTATTTACAAGGTTAATTGTGCTAGAAATCGCACTAGGAATTCCCGAAACGATACCAGCAAAAATAATTAATGAAATACCATTGCCAATACCTCTTTGAGTAATTTGCTCGCCTAACCACATAAGCAACATAGTTCCAGCTAACATACTAGCAGCGCTTAAAGCTATAAATGTATTAAAATCAATCATAATAGCAGCTTCACCTGTTCTTGAGTGTAAGCTTTGAAGCCCTACTGAAACTCCAACACTTTGAATTAAAGTAATTACAATAGTTGCTACACGAATAATTTGCATATATTTAACCATTCCATCGCGTTCTTTTTTCATACGACCGATATTTGGAAATGTTGCTGCAAGTAATTCCATAATAATTGATGAAGTAATATAAGGCATTATACCTAAAGATATGATTGATAAACGCTCAGCAGCTTTTCCACTAAACATATTAAACATACCTAAAGCATTATTTGTGTTTGATTCAAAAAATTCTTTAATTACATCTACATTTACGCCAGGAACTGGCACGTAAGCCAGTATCCTGTAAGCAAATAAAAGCGCCAATGTTATAAAAATTTTATTGGCAAGATTTTTATTCATTATTTACTTCCGCTAGTTTTAATGTTTTCGTCTTTGATTTTTGCTACTAATGAACTAGCACTTGCGCCAATTAATTTTATTTTCTTAACGCTTGAAGAAAATTTATGAACACTTTTTAAGCTTTCAAAAGTAATTTCTTTTAATTCTTTAATAGCTGTAACTTTTTCAACATTAATTACATAAGGTTTTTCAAACTTAGAAGTAAAACCAACTTTAGGTAATCTTCTTTGAAGTGGTTGCTGACCACCTTCAAAACCTCTTTTTTCATTATAACCTTTTCTAGCTGTTTGACCTTTACCACCTTTTGTAGCAGTTTTTCCCCAGCCAGAACCTTGACCACGGCCTATTCTTTTTGTTTTATGAGTAGAGCCTGCTGCTTTTTGTAAATTTTCAAGTCCCATTTTTTATCCTTTCAACATACTTAAAGCTTTGATTGTAGCTCTTACAACGTTGCCTGGATTTGATGAACCAAGTGATTTTGTAAGAATATCTTTAATACCTGCAAGTTCAATAATTGGACGGCTTGAACCACCTGCGATAACTCCAGTACCTTCGCTAGCAGGTTTTAATAAAATACGGCTTGCATTGTATTTTACTTCAATATCGTGTGGGATTGTTTGACCACGAAGTTTAACTGAAATGATATTTTTGAACGCATCATCTACTGCTTTTTTAATAGCATCAGGAACTTCTTTAGCTTTACCATAACCAACACCTACAAGGCCATTTTTATTACCTACAATTACAAGTGCTGTAAATCTAAAGCGGCGACCACCTTTAACAACCTTTGTAACTCTACCGATATCAACAATTACTTCTTCAAATTCTTCTCTATTATATTTTTCCATAATTTATCCTTATAGTTTGATACCGTTTTCTCTTAAAGCATCAGCAAAAGCTGCTACAACACCATGGTATAAATAACCATTTCTATCAAAAACTGCTTCTTCAATTTTTGCTGCTTTTAAGCTTTTTGCAAATTCAGCTGCTAATTTCTTAGCACCTTCAATATTTGCTTTAATGCCTAATTTTTTACCATTTACGCTAGCTATTGTGTGAGCTTTTACATCATCAATTGCTTGAACATAAAGCGTTCTATTTGATTTAAAAATAGATACTCTTGGTAAAGTTGCACAACCGCTAATTTTTGCACGAATTCTCTTTTTTCTCTTAATTCTAAGAGATAATTTTCTTTTTAAGATATTTGCTCTCATTATTTATCCCTTACTTCTTAGATGTTTTACCAGCTTTGCGAATAATACGCTCATCTGAATACTTAATACCTTTACCTTTATATGGCTCAGGTGGTCTAAATTCACGAATTTTAGCTGCAACTTGACCTACTACTTGCTTATCAGCACCTGTAATTACGATAGTATTTTTCTCAACTGCTATTTCAATGCCTTCTGGAGCATCAAAAATTACTGGATGTGAGTAACCTAAAGCCATTTCTAAAGTTTTACCTTTCATTGCAGCTTTATATCCAACTCCATTTATTTCTAATACTTTTTTAAATCCTTGAGTAAGACCTATTACTATATTATTAGCTAAAGCTCTGTAAGTTCCCCAATAAGCTCTTGAACTTCTATCATCACTTTTTGGAGTGAATACTACTTGATTGTCTTTAACTTCTACATTTACATGGCCTTTAAAATCAAGTTCTTTTTTTACATTTCCTTTAGTAAAACTAAGAACATTACCATCTACTTTAGCTGAAATTCCAGCTGGAATTTCAATTGGTTGTTTTCCTATTCTTGACATATTTTTCCTTTTTATTTGTCTAGGGAAAGCTTAAGCTTTCCGAATGCCATAAAAAGCATTAATTACCAAATAGTGCAAAGTACTTCGCCACCGATGCCTTCTTTATAAGCAACTTCATTGCTAATAACACCCTTGCTTGTACTTACAACTATTGTTCCATAACCGTTTTTAAATCTTTTGATTTCATCTTTACCACGGTAAACTCTACGACCAGGTTTGCTAACACGCTTTATTTCATTAATAACGCTTTTGCCTTTTTCATCATATTTTAAAACTACATTGATGAATTTCTTTTTATCTTCTTCAACAACACTATAATCTTCAATATAACCTTTCGCTTTAAAAATATCAACAATAGATTCTACAACTTTTGAATGTAGTAATTTTGTTGTATCTAATTTACGAAGTGCTGCATTTCTAATACGAGTTAGTGAATCTGAAATTAAATCGTTAATCATAACTTCTCCTTACCAGCTAGCTTTCTTAAGACCAGGAATTAATCCTTCATTAGCCATTTTTCTTAGGCACACACGGCAAATTCCAAAATCTCTATATACTGAGTGTGGACGACCACAAATTTGGCATCTTGTATAAGCTCTAACTTTAAACTTAGCTGGACGAGCAGCTTTTGCTATCATTGATTTTTTTGCCATATTACTTTCCTTTTGTGAAAGGCACACCGAATAATTCTAATAATCTTAATGCCTCTTTATCGCTATTTGCTGTTGTTACAACATTTATATTCATACCATGGGTTCTTAAAATTTGGTCATATACAACTTCAGGGAACATTAATTGTTCATTTAAACCGAAGCTATAATTTCCACGACCATCAAAACCATCTCTACTTAGGCCTCTAAAGTCTTTAACTCTTGGTAATGCAATAGAAATTAACTTATCTAAAAACGCATACATATTGTCTTTTCTTAAAGTTACCATTACACCAACAGGGAAACCATCTCTTACTTTAAAACCAGCAACTGATTTTTTAGCTTTAGTTACAACTGCTTTTTGTCCTGAAATTAAACTAATTGTATCAACAATGCTTTGTAATACTTTTTGATCTTTAGTAAATTCAGCACCTAAACCAACGCTAATTACAATTTTTTCAATAGCAGGAATTAACATAGGATTTTTAATATCAAATTCTTTAGCAATAGCAGGCTTAATGCTATTAACATATTTTTCTTTTAATCTCATATTATGCCTCCACCTTTGCTACATTTGAAATATCCATAGGCATTTCCTTATTTACAAAACCACCTTGTGGATTTTGCTCGCTTGGTTTAACTGCTTTCTTAGCAATTTTGCAACCTTCAACGATTACTTGATTTTTCTTAGGAAAAACTGCCTTTACAACACCTGTTTTACCTTTATCATCACCTGCGATAATTTTTACATTATCACCTTTTTTAATTTTAAATTTAACAGCCATTATAAAACCTCCGGAGCTAGTGAAACAATTTTCATAAAGCCACCATATCTTACTTCTCTACCAACTGGCCCGAAAATACGAGTTCCAACTGGCTCTCTTTTAGCATCTAAAATAACTGCTGCATTTTCATCAAAACGAATTAATGAGCCATTTTCTCTTTGAACTTCTTTTTTAGTTCTTACGATTACAGCTTTAACTACTTGACCTTTTTTAATTTTACCATTTGGTAAAGCTTTTTTAACAGATGCAACTATAACATCACCTACAGTAGCATATCTTCTCTTGCTACCACCTAATACTTTTATACACATAATTTCTTTTGCGCCGCTATTATCAGCAACTACAAGCCTTGTAAAACTTTGAATCATTACTCAACTCCTGCTGCTAAGATTGTTTTAAGACGAAAAGATTTGCGTTTTGACAATGGTCTGCATTCAATTGCCACAACTGTATCGCCAACATTAGCAGTATTTTTTTCATCATGAACTAAATATTTTTTAAAGCGTTTTACAATCTTTCTATATCTTGGGTGAACAACTTTACGCTCAACTAGAACGCTAACTGTTTTATCACCTGATTTTGCAACGATTACGCCTTGTATTTCTCTTTTAAAACTCATAATTAGCCCCTTATTTCATAGCTGATATTGCAGTATTGATTTTAGCAATATCTTTTCTTACTACGCGAAGCTCATTTGTATTTGTAAGCTGCATCGTTTTAAGCTTTTGTTTTAGTGTAAATAAAAGCACCTTTTTCTCTTTTAACATAGCATTTAATTCTTCTGCTGTTTTATCTTTTAGCTCAGTATATTTCATTTTCACTCTCTCTTGTAACGAACTTAGTTTTAAATGGTAATTTACTCATAGCAAGTGCAAGAGCTTCTCTAGCCATATCTTCACTAACGCCTGTCATTTCAAAAAGAATTCTGCCTGGTTGAATATTCATTACCCATTCTTCAACACTACCTTTACCTTTACCCATCCTTGTTTCAAGTGGTTTTTTAGTTAAAGGTTTATCTGGGAATACTCTTATCCATGATTTACCTTGTCTTTTAACATGACGAGTTAGAGCAATACGAGCTGCTTCAATTTGGCGTGAATTAACTCTACCACCCTCAGTAGCTTTTAAAGCATAATCACCTAGAGCAAGTTTTGTGCCACGGCAAGCATAGCCACGATTGCGGCCTTTCATCATTTTTCTAAATTTTGTTCTTTTTGGCATCAACATAATTATTTACCTCTTCTGGTTCTTCTTGTCTTCTTTGCTGCTGGCTCTTCAGTTTTATCAGCTTGAACACCTTTATGTAATACCTCACCTTTGAATATCCATACTTTAATACCTATGTTTCCATAAGTTGTATGAGCTTCAGCAAAACCATAATCAATTTTTGCTCTTAAAGTATGTAAAGGCACACGACCTTCAAGATACCACTCTGTTCTAGCCATTTCAGCACCACCTAAACGACCTGCAACGCTAACTTTAATACCTTTTGCTCCTGCTTTTTGTGCATTTTGAATAACTTTTTTCATAGCACGGCGGAAAGCAACACGCTTTTCAAGTTGAGTTGCAACACTTTCTGCTGCTAATTGAGCTGATGCATTAGCACGACGCTCTTCTTTAATATTAAGATTTACTTCTTTATTGATAATTTTTTGTAGTTTTGTTTTAATTACTTCAACATCACTACCTTTTTTACCAATGATAATTCCAGGACGAGCTGCAACTACAGTAACTCTTAATTTCTTAGCAGTTCTTTCTATTATTATTTGACTAACGCCTGCATAGTATAGCTCTTTTTTAAGAAAAGCACGGATTTTATAATCTTCGCCTATGCTTTGTGCTAAACTAGCTTTAGCTGGAAACCATCTTGATTCCCAATTTCTATTAATTCCTAGTCTAAGACCGATCGGATTTACTTTTTGTCCCATTTTAGCTTTCCTTACTTTCAGTTTTTGCTCTGCTTACTTCAACCATAATATGAGCAGTTGGTTTTCTAATGCGACTTGCACTACCTCTTGCTCTTGGTCTAATTCTTTTTAGAACTGCACCTGCATCAACACGGCATGAACTTACTACAACTTCACTTGGCTCATATCCACCATTTGCAACAGCACTTGAAATTGCATTAGAAATGTATTTTGCTGCTTTATTTGGCATAAATTTTAAACTAGCCATTGCTAATTCAGCATTCATTCCTTGAACTTCTCTTGCTAACAATCTTGCCTTAGTTGGTGATAGTCTTATGAATTTAATTAATGCTTTACTCATCTACTACCCCTTATTTTCCAATTTTCTTCTGCACAGAACCTTTGTGGCCTTTAAATGTGCGAGTTGGTGCAAATTCACCTAATTTATAACCTATGTGATTTTCAGTTACATATACTGGAATAAAGCTTTTACCATTATGAACGTTAAAAGTAAGACCGATCATATCAGGAGTTATAGTGCTTCTTCTTGACCAAGTTTTAATTGGTTTATTATCGTTAGCTTTTTTTGCTGCGATAACTTTTTTCATAACATGAGAATCAACAAAAGGACCTTTTTTTAATGATCTAGCCATCTTATTTTCCTTTTCTTCTTGATATTATTAGCTTATCGCTAGCCTTTTTACGGCGAGTCTTAGCACCTTTAGTTGGTTTACCCCAAGGTGTAACTGGGTGACGACCTGAGTTCTTTTTACCCTCACCACCACCATGTGGGTGATCTACTGGGTTCATTGCACTACCACGAGTTTGTGGGCGAATACCTCTATGTCTATTGCGTCCTGCTTTACCGATTGTAACGTTAGCCCAATCTTCATTACCAACTTCACCAATACTAGCCATACATTCAGCTAATACTCTTCTCATTTCACCTGATTGTAAGCGAACGATTACATATTTTTCTTCTTTACCCATTAATTGAGCAAAAGAACCTGCTGAACGAATCATTTGTCCACCTTTACCTGGTTTTAACTCAAGGTTATGGATAATTGTACCTACAGGAATTGATTTTAATTTCATAGCATTTCCTGGTTTAATATCTAAACCTTCAGCAGCTGAACAAACAATGTCATTTACTGCTAAACCACGAGGTTGGATAATATATCTTTTTTCACCATCTTTATAAGCAATTAATGCAATACGGCAATTTCTGTATGGGTCATACTCAATAGCTTCTACACGACCTTCAATTCCAAATTTATTTCTTTTGAAATCAATGATACGATATAGTTTTTTAGCACCTGCTTCTTTATGGCGACTTGTTATTCTTCCGTTATTATTTCTACCTGCTGCAGCTGGAAGTTTTACAAGTAATGAGCGAACACTAGCTTTTGCTGTAATATCATCGCTACTTACACCTGTAATATATCTTCTGCTTGGGGTATATGGTTTATAAGTTTTAATAGCCATCTTAGCCTTCCTTATTCTCTAAACTAGCACCCTCAGGTAGCTTTACATAAAACTTTTTAAAGTCACTTCTTTGGCCTTCAATTCCTCTAAATCTTTTAACTTTTCCATCCATTCTTAATGAATTTATTTTTAAAGGAACGATACCAAAATATTCTCTTAACACTTGCTTTAGACCATTTTTTGTCATTTTAGGGCTAGCTTGAATAACTACTACGCCACTTTCTTGAAGGCCTAAAGTTTTTTCTGTATAAACTATATTTTTTATATCTGTGATATCAGCCATCTTAGCCCTCTTTCGTAATTGATGCTAAAGCATCTTTTTCAATAATAACTGAGTTAAATATACTTAATAAATAAGCATTTACTTCAGTAATATCAACAACATAACAATTTGCAAGATTTCTAAATGCTAATAATGTTTTTTCATCTAATAATGATTTAACTATTAAAGCATCTTTAACACCTATTTTATTAATCATAGCTCTTGCATCTTTTGTTTTACCACTTTCAATAACTATATTATCTACTGCAAATATTGCATTTGCATTTGCTTTATCAGCTAAAGCTCTTTCAAATGCTAATCTCTTTTGCTTTTTATTTACTTTTTGAAAATAGTTTCTATTATTTGTTGGACCAAATGCAACTGC
>NZ_JACGAS010000030.1:0-17002 GCF_020138135.1 Campylobacter sp. RM12647
AAAAATATTTAGAGATTAAAGAAAAGATAGAAACTAAAAGAAACAAAGCAAAAGAAATAGATGAAGAACAAACTAAAGAAAAACCATTCGAAGCCATATAAGTAAAAGGCACTAGCACAAGTGAAAGTATGGAAGAAATACTTAGTAAAATGGATATTCAAAATATCAAAGATGAAAGAGATTTATTGGCTATATTTTTAGCCTATAAAAATGGCGAGAATTTATATGATAAAAGGGTTTAAAATAAAGGAATAATTATGAAAATAAATTCTTATTCAACATATCAAATAACCAATATAAGCAAAAAAGAAACAAATAACGAGATTAAAAAAGTAGACAATAAAGCAGATGATAAAAAGGTAGGTGAAGTATTAGGATACGGAGTTGATAAAGATGGCTTTTTTACAAGTGATTTTAACAAAGCTGCGGGTATTCCGGATAATTATAAAATCCACAGCGATACTTTAAAAAATCTAGTAGAAAATAACGAAAAATCATATTTGGCACATAGACCATTTTATGAAATTGATATAGCAAAAAGCGTTGGAAATGCTTATAAAGTCTTAAGCCAAGTTGTAAGTGAAGATTTTTTAAACTCTAAAGAATTTTTTAACACCGAAGATATAAAGCAATTTCCACAAGGTTATATTCAAGCAAGAAGTGATGAAATCAAAATCAACAAAATTTTACATTCACCTGATGATTATGAGAATAATCACGGAATGACTTTTCAAAATGAACTTTACCAAACTCATCATCCCTTATTTTATTCTTTTGACAATGATGATAAAACCTTACCAAACACAAATGTTTTTCCACCTGATAATATCAAGCAAGACCCTAGATTTAGTGGATATTTTGGTGATTATGATGAAGCAAGACAAAATTATATAAATGAAAATGGAGAAATATCAAAAGGTGGGCTTTTGATAGGTATATTAAAATCAAACCCAACTTTAATTGAAGGAGAAAGCACATATAAAGGTAAATTAAGTGGTTATGATAGAAAAATTAGCTCGGCTACATTTTTTGCATTTGATAAAGCGTTAGGAATGCAAGTAATGGCAAGGGGAGAAAATGGCTTTATGAGTGCTGAAGTTGAGCGTATGCCAAGATGGCTGAAAGATTATGTCAAATTAAATGCTTATGATAAACCATTAAGCCAAAGAAGTGCTATTTTAGGAAGTGCTAATTATACTAAAACCTTATATAGTCTTAATAGTGGATTTTTTAGTAGTAATAAAAAAGCTGAAGAAAAACAAGCTGATGAATTTATGAGAAAGATAAGAGAATTAATGGGTTTAGAAAATCCAAATAAAAACATTAGCAAATTAAATTATGATGAGTTTTTAAAACTAGCTTTTAGTTTTAGCCAAAATAAAGTATCTAATATAAGATTGTTTGATATAAAAGTTTAGATTATTTTAGAAATTTTATTGCAAAAGTTATAAGATATTTTGATTTTTGAAAAGATTTTCTTATTTTAAATTCTTAAAACTAAATAGAATTTAAAATAAGAATAAAAAGCGAATTAGGAATAATCCTAATTCAAAATTATTAAAGTTTGCCGCCTTCTACAACAACACTTTCTTTATCAATATCAGTTCCATAAACAGGTGCTAGAGTTTCATCATAATTTTTGTGGAAGAATTGCTCTTCGCCTAGTTTTACTATCTCATTATTTAGCCATTCTAAAAGCTCTTTATTGCCTTTTTTAACAGCAGGTGCGATTACATCAATATCCCCTAATTCACTAATACCTACTACAAAATCAGGATTGTTTTTAACCCAAGCAAAAAGCAAGGTGTTATCGTGTGCTAGTGCAGCACCTCTGCCATCTAATAATGCTCCAAAAGTTTCAGTATTTTGGTCGTATTTTGCTAGATTTACTCCGTTTTTATTTTTTGTAAAATACGCATCAGCAGTTGTGCCTTTATTTACGATTAGAGTTTTTCCATCTAGTTCTTTAATGTCTTTAATCTCTGCATTTTTAGGACTTGCAATGCCTAATGAAACTTTCATATAAGGTAATGCAAAATCAACAACTCTTGCTCTTTCAGGTGTTTTTGTAAAATTAGCTAAAATAATGTCAACTTTATCAGATTGTAAAAACTCAACCCTACTAGCAGCCTCAACAGGAACTAAGGTTAATTTATCTTCACTACCTAATAAATCTTTAGCAATTCTTTTTGCAAAATAAATATCATAGCCTTGAAACTTACCTTCTTTATCAACAAAGCCAAATGGTGGTTTATCAGCAAAAACACCTATTTTAATATTATCGCTAGTTTTAATCTCTTCAATATTTCTAGCATTAGCAAAACAGGTTAGTAAAGCCCCTGCAACAAGTGATAAAATAACTTTTTTCATAATTTCTCCTTTAAATAAAATCGCTTGTAATTAAAACGCAAAAAAATTAATAAAAGATAATTTTAATCCTTTTTAAATTCAAACATATTTAAAAATTGCTTAGCTCTATTAGTTTGAGGATTTGTAAAAAACTCTTCAGGACTTGCAATTTCAACGATTTTGCCACTATCCATAAAAATAATTTTATCAGCTACAGCTCTAGCAAATGCCATTTCGTGAGTTACTATTAGCATTGTTTTTTCTTCTTTTGCAAGATTTAATAATACATCTAAAACTTCTCTTACTATTTCAGGATCAAGCGCAGCCGTAACTTCATCAAAAAGCATAATTTCAGGATTCATACATAAAGCTCTAACTATTGCAATTCTTTGTTTTTGACCACCACTTAGCTCTTTTGGATAGGCGTTTTGTTTGTGTTCTAAACCAACTTTTTGCAATAAATCTAGGGCTTGTTTTAAAACTTCATCTTTTTTACGCTTTTGAACTTTCATAGGAGCTAATAAGATATTTTCAAGTACATTTAAATGGTCAAACAATTCATAGCTTTGAAACACCATTCCAACATATTTTCTAATCTCTTGCCAGTTTTTATAATCTTTAGTAATTATTTCATTTTTTATATAAATATTTCCACTAGCTATATTTTCAAGTCCGTTAATACACCTTAAAGTTGTGCTTTTTCCACAGCCACTAGGCCCTACTAAAACAACAACTTCGCCTTTATTAACTTCAAAAGAAATATCCTTTAAAGCGTGGTTATTGCCGTAAAATTTATTAATATTTTCAAGTTTTAAAATACTCATTAACTCCACCTTTTTTCTAGTATTTTTGATATTTTTGATAAGGGATAACAAATTATAAAATATATAAAAAATATAATTGTATAAATATATAAAGGTGCTAGATTGCTAATAAATAATGTAACTTCTTTTAATTGATTACCTATTGCTAAAATATCTACAACACCTATTAAATAAGCTACTGAAGTAGTCTTAATCATACGGCTTAAAAGATTTATTACATTAGGAATTAATCTTTTTAATGCAAGTGGCAAAATAATATATCTATACATTTGGTATTTGCTAAGTGCAAGTGCGATTGAGCTTTCAAATTGGTGTTTAGGAATACTTGTTATTGCACCCCTTACTAAATCCATCATCTCAAACATACCCCAAATCACAAATACAATAATAGTAGCACTAATAGCATCTATACTAAGCCAACTTGACATTCCAAAATATATTAAAAATAGCCAAACGATAATAGGCATAAATCTTATAATTTCAAGAATTATTTTTAGAATATAAAAAATAATTTTATTTCCTAAACTCATAAAAACGCCTAAAATAAGCCCACCTATAATTGAGAAAAATATAGATACAAAAGATATAAATAAAGTAACTTTTAAGCCTTCATAAAGCCTTGAATAAATTGATAAATCAAATAATATTTCACTCATTTTCTAATCCTTGCTTCAAACCAAGTTAAAAATAATGAAAGCGGTAAAATCATTATAAAATAAGCAACACAAAGCATAAATAAAGCTTCATTAGTCACATAATAAAGTCCTATTATATCTTTTGCTGTATAGACTAAATCAGCTAGAGCTATTACACTTACTACTGATGTTTCTTTTAACAAAAATATTATATTTGCATTAATACTAGCTATAGAAACTCTAAGTGATAATGGCAATAATATGTAGTATAAAACTTGATTTTTGCTTAATGCTAGAGCATATCCTGCTTCTATTTGGTGCTTATTAATAGCATTTAAACCTGATTTTAAACTCTCAGCCATATATCCACCACCTAAAAATGCAAGTCCAATTACTCCACAAGTAAAGGCTTCAAGTTTAATTCCAAGCTTTGGCATTGCATAATATAAGAAAAACAAATGAATTAAAAGTGGGGTATTTCTTGAAAGCTCTATATAAGCATTGCAAATTAGTTTTAAAAACCTTAGTTTATGTAGTTCAACCCACATACAAAATAGCCCTATTAAAAATGATAAAACTATGCCATAAAATGCAAGTTTTATAGTAAGGATTAATGCGTCTATGTAAAGTGGATAAAACTCTTTTATAACTTCAAAATCCATCTAAGCTCCTAGCTAAAATAAAAACGGGTTAAATATATCTTTTTTTGATAAATAATATTTGCAATTTTATTTTCAAATTCTTTTAATTTTGTTACAAAAATTATTAATAAATATGTGTTTATATTAAATAATTTTATTCAAATAAATTAACTTGATTTTGAGATAAATAATTTAAAGAAATCTTTAAGAATGCTAATTTATAATCAGCCTTTTAATTTTGGCTAAGTTTTAGCTATACAAAGGATTTTTATGAAAACTTCAAATTTTGGTGCAGAACTTGCACACTTTCATCAAAACTACCTAAGCAAATTCTATAGCAATACTAAAGCGGTTATGGTTTTAAGCATAATGGCAACTTTATATTTTGCTATTTTTGGTGGTGTTTTTGCAGTAACAGGCGAATTTACTCGTATCGGTGGGGAAATTCTTGAGCTTTTTGGAATGGATTTAAGTTCGTATTCATATTATCAAAAGCAAAATCTAAACGGAACTATGCTAACTCGTGTTGATGGGGTTATGATTATTGGACTTATAATTGGTTGTTTATTAGCTGCTAGCGTTGCTAATAAGGTGTATTTTAGAAAAATAGCTTCTAAGACTAGATTTTTTCAAGCATTAATTGGCGGAATATTAGCAGGATTTGGTGCTAGACTTGCTTGGGGATGCAATTTGGCTAACTTTTTTACAGGTCTTCCTTATTTTTCTTTACATACTTGGGTTTTTGCTATTTTTATGTGTCTTGGGGTTGCGGCGGCTATTTTGGTGCTAAAAATTAAGATTTTTGCTCCTAGATATGAGATGATTAAAACAAATACTCCACAATTAAAAATAGATAAGAATTTAGAACAAAAAAACAAAATTATTTTATTTCTTAGCGTAATTGCTTTTTTTGTATTCTTTGCATATTTAGCTAGTAATGATACTAAAAATCTTCCTACAGCATTGATATTTGGAGTGATTTTTGGCTGGTTGGTACAAAAAGGACAGATTTGCTTTACTTCTTGTTTTAGGGATTTATTTTTATTTAAAAGATATAGTTTTTCTTTAGCTTTATTTGTATCAATGTTAGTTGCTAGTATTTTTGTATTTGCATTATTAAATAAAGGCGGATACAACGCTAAGGTTTTAGAAATATCTCTTGGGCTTTGCACTGGAGCATTTATATTTGGCTTTGGTATAGTGTTTGCAGGTGGTTGTGAATGTGGATTTTTATATCGTGCAGTAGAAGGGCAAACTCATTTTATAGTAGTTGGTATTGGAAATATAATAGGAACTATGCTAATTGCTTTAAATTATGATTTATTGCCTAAGTGGTTTTTGAGTGGAGAAAAAATCAAATTAAGCGGATATAGTGGTCTTGGCATTAATATAGCTTTATTTTTAATAAGCATTGCTTTAATATTATTTTATGCAAGGAGAAAAAATGAAAATTGATTATTCTATTTCTTTATTAGGCGAACCTTGTCCTTATCCTGCAATTGTTGCTAATGAAGTAATTCACAAGCTAAAAAGTGGTGAAGTATTAGAAATAATTAGCGATTGTCCGCAAAGTATTAATGGAATTCCACCTGATATGAAAGCTTTAGGTCATAGTTGCGAAGTAGTGCAAAATGGCTCTATTTTAGGCTTTTATATCACTAAAAAATAAGTTTAGAATTTAAAACAGAAGTTTTAAATTCTAATTAACTTAAATCTTAAAATATAAACTAGACTTGCAAGTAAGCAAAAAACGCTTATTATGCAAGCTAGTGCAAAACTCGTATTAGCATTCATAGCACCGACTAAAAACGCTGCAAATCCTGCGAACATAAATTGCATAGCTCCAAGTATTGCTGAAGCACTACCTGAATATTTTTTAGATTTTTGCATAGCTTTTGTAACTAGATTTGGTGTTATAAAGCCTAGCATACATAAAGTTAAGAATAAAAATAAAGTAAAAGTATAAAAATTATTTGATAAGAGTATTAAGCAAAATGAATTAATTATCATTGTTATACAAGCTATAAAAATTACTTTTGATATACCAAATTTAGAAGTAAAATATACATTTAATCTAGCTGTTATCATAAATCCTAAAGAATTTATCCCAAATATTAATCCATATTCTTGTAAGCTGATATTAAAGACATTGGTAAAAACAAAACTTGAGCCACTAATATAAGCAAATAAAGTGCTCATAATTAAACTTGAGCTAATTACATAAATTAAAAAACTTTTATTAGTTAAAACACTTTTATATGCTTTATAAATATTTGAAAATGAAAAAGGAATTTGATTTTTATTACTTTCTTTTATATAAAAAATACTTAAAAATAATAATAAAATTCCAAGACAAAATAAAGTAATAAAAATGCTTTGCCAAGAAAAGTATTTAAGCAAAAGCCCACCAATGCTAGGAGAAATCATAGGAGCTATGCTAGAACTAATCATCATTAATGAAAATACAGCCACTGCTTTTTGCTTAGAAAAACAATCATTTACAATAGCTCTTGCAATCACAACCCCAGCACATCCGCCAAGTGCTTGCATAAATCTTAAAGCAATAAAAGTATAAATATTATCAACTAAAAAACATAAAAAGCTAGATATTATAAATATAAAAAGTCCTATAATTAATGGGATTTTTCTACCATAAATATCGCTAATTGGTCCATATAATAATTGTCCTAATGCAAAGGCTATAAAAAAACTAGCAATGCTTAATTGAGTATAAAACTCACTTGTATTAAAACTATGCTGAACTAAGCTTAATGCAGGTAAATACATATCAGTTGCAAGTGGGGCAATAGCACTTAAAAATGCCAATATTAAAATAAAAAATTTTTCTTTCATCTATACTCCTAAAAAATATGATATTGTCTTAATTTGGCAAATGAAGTTTTATGCAAGGAAAATTACCTTGCATAAATTATTAATGTTGATGATGATTGATTGCTTCTGGATATTTATAGCCTTTTTTCTCTAAATATTCTTGCATAAATTTAATTTCAATTTCTTGAGCTTTTATAATATCATTAGCTAATTTTTTGATATTTTCATCTTCTCCATATTTTAAAACGATTTTAGCCATATCAACAGCACCAATGTGATGAGGTAGCATACCTGCTACAAATGCTATATCAGGGTCGTTTTCATTCATACCTGCTTGCATTTTAGAGTGCATTTTCATCATACTTTCATTTAGTTCTTTTTTCATATCGTTTAATTCTTGAGGACTTAAATCTTTAGCAAATAAACTAAATGCACCTAAGCATAAACATAAAAAAATTTTTTTCATAAAATACTCCTTGTTTTAAATAAAGATATATTTTATTAATTAGTAATTTCTATTAAGTAAATTATTTAGATTTTACATTAATTAAGACTATTTCGCTACTTGCATTAAACCTAGCTACTATGCCCCAAAATCCCGCTCCACTTGTTACATACATTTTGTTATTTTTTACATTATATAAACCTTTTAAATATCCTTGCTCAAGTTTAACAGCTAGGCTAAAAGGAAAGATTTGTCCTGCGTGAGTATGTCCAGCTAGGATTAAATCATAAGGGCTAACATCGTATTTTTTAACAAATTTTGGCTGATGGGTTAGTAAGATATTAAACTTATCTAATTTAGGCTTTAATTTGCTAATATCAGGCTCAAAAGTCTTAAGCTTTAGCCCCATCAAATCATTTACACCTGATATTACAAAATCATCAAATTCTATGCTTTTATTATCTAAAAAATGCAATTTATATTTTTTTAATTCCTTAGCGATACTGCCTACTCCGTGATAATATTCGTGATTTCCTAAGACATAAAATGTGCCATAGGTTGATTTTAGTTCATTTATATAATTAAGGTTTTTGACATTATTAATACCTGTATCTACTAAATCTCCTACGATTACTACTAAATCAGGATTTAAAGAATTAATTTTATTAATTATATTTATAAAAAACTCATCATTTAAATTCTTTTTTAGATGAATATCAGCTATCATTGCGATTTTTAAATCTTTTTTTAGTTTATCTTCGTTTAGATTTATTTCTTTTATTTTAGGGACTTTTATTGCGTTTTTTGATACCTTATAAAAAAATACAAAAGCTATGAAAATAAATATATACTCATAATTTAAAATATTTATATCTTTTAAATAATAAATAAGTATAAAAAATATAGGAAAAAAATTGAATATCTCCCATATATCAATTGCTTTTGCAAAATGTTCTTCATAGACTATTTTTGTCTTGATATAATAAAAACTCATAATCATAAAAAACACAATAGTTGAAGCAATTAAAATTATAAAAGAATAATATAAAAGCTCTTTAATTAAGTTTTCTTGAGTAATTAGGCTTAGTTCAAACGCAAAAATAATACTATAAAAAGCCACAATTATTTTTCTAAATTTATTAAAAGTATTATTTTTAATAGTTCTTAAAAGCATATTTGCATTAGCGAAAAATACCAATAAAAAATATAAAATACCAAGTAATATAGCCATAATTAGTCCTTATTAGAATTTAAATTAGGAATTTCAAACTGCAATTCATCAGCAAATAGATTTCTCATACCAAAAATCCTACTTAATATTACATCTTGTTCTTTTACACTTGAGAGATTTTTGCCTGCATCTATTGTGGTTATTGCTACTTTTCCAACGATAATTCTACTCTCAACTCCACGCTCATAATTTTTAATCCCCCATAAATTATGCAATATATAGATTTTGTTATCAAATTCTCCTAAATATAAAACTATATGACCTTTTAGAGCTAGCAAGGTTGCAAAAGGTATTGCATTGCTTTTAATATAATTATATTTTTGTTTATTGCTAAGTTTTGAGATATTAAAAAATATTTTTCTATTTAAATAATCTTTTTGATAGATTTGATCTTGCGAATTTCTAGCTAGAAAAACTCCAAATGTGCCAAATACATCTTTTAAAAAAGCAGAGCAATCTCTATCGCCGTTTAATCCGCCCCAGCCATAGTTTTGTCCTATTAATTCATTTGCGATTTTTTTTAAATCAACGCTAGAAAAACTATCTCCAAGCTTGAAAAAATCTTCTTTTTTGACCTTTATTTCAATAAGTTTTGCGTTATTGTTTAAATCCTTTTTAAAAACTCTTATAGTATAAAAATTAGCACTTTCTTTACTTAATGCCAAAGGCATTCCAATTCTTGCGTATTCTATGAAGTCTTCATTTTTATCTATTAATGCAATTTTATCTTTTTTAGGCATTATGAAGTCTTTTGATGATTTATAAATATTTAAATCTTCATCACTAATAAATGCAATATTTTTATTTTCTATAAAGCCAACTACCACGCTATTATAAATAAAACTCCAGCCAAAATCCTTGCTAAAATGAGAGATTTTAACAGGAGTATATGCGTAGATAAATGAGTTTTGCAAATAATCAAACGGATAGCCTTCGCCTGCTAATTTAGGATTTTTAAATCTTGGTTTTTTAGTAGGTAATAATCTTAAATTACTTGAATGAATAATGATTGCATTTTTTGAAATTTTGTTTAAATTATCAAAATCAGCATTATCTACTATATTTTGCATTAATTTTTGAGAATTTAATTGATAATTTTCTCCATAACCTGTGTCTTTTAAAATATCATTTGCAATATTTTTCATATTGATATTGGTTTTATCAATTCCCCACACATAAAATAGGTTTTTTAAATAATTTTCTTTTAATTTTTGTGATACTTCTTTAGTGATATAAAACTCATTGCTCTCATAATTATTTAAGTCTTGAGATGGAAGAGCAAAATAATTTTTACTGCAAGAAGTAAAAACTACAAGACAAATAATTAAAATAATATTTTTCATCATTCAAATCTAATTAAAATTTCACCTATAAATTTATTATCTTCGTAAGCTTCAACCCTATAAATCTTACCTGCTTTATCAATTGAGTATTGTTTTTGCATATTTTTAAGGCTTAGTTTTATACTATCTTCACTATCTTTTGCGTTATAGCCTATGACATTTATCCTTACTTTATCGTGTTTTTTAACTAAAAAATAATTTTTTACTTCTATCATTTTTGCGAAATTAGTTGTGATTTCTTTATCATCAACAATTAAATTTAACTTATCAATAATATCGCTATATTCAACATTTTTTTCTAAATACAAATTAGTTTGAAAGCGATTGCCGTATTGAATACTAAAGCCATTATCTTGATTGTTTTTAAAAATCGCAGTTAATTCATTGCTAGCTTTATAAGTAAATGGCAATTTTATTGGAATAAATCTTATTTTTTCTCTTGGTTTTTGAAGGCTTAATAAAAAGCGATTTTCAATTTTAATTAAAATCGGTTTTTCAATAACTTCTCTTACTGCATTAGGATTTAATTCAAATTCTCGCTCAAACTCAACTCCAGCAGCCTTTAAATAGCTCTCAATTGCTAGTAAATGATAATATGCTCTTTCGTGGGTTAATAGATTTTTGCTAGCTTCGTTTGCATAGGCGGCTTTACCTTGAGTAATTGCATAATAAGTTAGGCTTTTTAGCATTTCTTCATCGCCATTTGCTGTGTTTGTGTTTTTTAAATGATAGCTATGTAATTTGTGTAATAAATTATTATTTATACTTTCACAAGCCTTACTTGCAATTTCGTTTAAATTCCCATATTTTGCGTCAATTTGCTCTTGGTCAATTATGCAAGAATTTCCCCATTTTTTAGGATTTTTATCCTTATTTATATAATTTGGAGAATAATATCCACTACCATCGTGAAGATTTATTATGAGTTTTACTTCAGGTAAAGTTATTATTTTTTTAATTAATTCAACCGTGTAATAATCAGGGTCATCTTCGCTAAGTTCTGCGAATTTGCGATTTAAATCTCCAAATTCTCCACGACTTCTAGCAATTATTGAATCAAATGCAAGATTTGGCACGACAATTACTTTTCCTTTAGTGATTTTATAATCAGTGATTAATAAGCTAGCAGCGTGAAAACCACCTGGCTCATCTCCTTGAATACCGCCAAAAATCAAAACGGTATTATCACAAACTTTTTCACATTCTCCTAAAGTGTTTATAGTAAAATTTAAAGCAAATAAATTAAGACTTAAAAATGTTAAAAATATCTTAAGCATTCAAAAACTCTCTTACCATTTTATCTACACTAAACACATCATCAATAGTATTTATTTTACTATCAGCAAATTTATCTAAAGCCTTAAATACTGCGTCACTAATATCATAGAATTTACATTCATCTTTTAAATATTTATATACAAATTCTTCATTAGCAGCATTGATAATAACACCTAAATCAGGATTATTTAATAGCTCATCTTTTAGCCTAAAAATAGGGTATTTATTAGGATTTATCTCAAAGAATTCTAATTTAGCAAGTTTTAAAATATCAAAATATTCACAAGCAGCAAAATCACTCTCACCTAAGAGTGCATTTGCAATGCTAAGCTTCATATCAGGCACGCTAAAATAAGCACTCATTGAGCCATTAATACTTTCGCAAAATGCGTGAATACTTGAGCTTGGCTCTATGATTGCGTCTAATTCTAAATTAGGATATAAATGTTTTGCTTCTATTAATTCATAAAGCTTATTTGTCATTGTTGCACTATCTATTGTGATTTTTGCTCCCATATCCCAATTAGGGTGTTTTAAGGCTTCATTTGCTTTTAGATTTGCAACTTCATTGTATTTAAAAAATGCCCCACCACTAGCAGTAATTGTGAGTTTTTTAGGGTGTTTAATACCCCTTAAAAGTGCTGCTAATGCACTATGCTCGCTATCAATAGGAGAGATATTAAAAGTATCAAGAAATTTTCCAGCCACAACCAAGCTTTCTTTATTTGCTAAAAAGAGTTTTTTATCTAATTCTTGAGTTTGTAAAGATATTTTAAGTCCTGCAAATCCTACTATTGCATTGATAATTCCATCACTTTTTAAATCTTGCATTATAAATGCAGCGTCTTTTATTGAGTATTTATTAGAATGATTGACTTTATCTAGTATTTCATCACTTGCTAAGACTATTTTAGGATTAAACATTTTTATTTGTTCGTTTAATAATTCATAGTTTTTATAAGCACTAATGCACTCTAATTTAATATCAGCTTGTTTTATTATTTTTAAAGCATTAACGCCGATTGAACCAGTTGAACCAAATACGCTTATAATTTCAGGTTTTGTTGGATTTATAGTAAAGCTCATAAGAATACCACCATAATAATACTAGCAAAAATCAAAGCATCAACTCTATCTAATACTCCGCCATGTCCAGGGAAAAGCTCCCCACTATCTTTAACCTTAGCTAAGCGTTTTAAATAGCTTTCAAATAAATCTCCAAATACAGCAAAAAACGCCATTAAAAATGATAAAAATAAAACTTCTAAAAAGCCAATTTCACTATAAACAAAACTAGCATAAATGCTTGAAATTATTGTGCTAATGATAATTCCACCGATTACTCCTTCTAAAGTCTTATTAGGAGAACTTGGACTAAAGCTAGTTTTTCCATATTTTTTACCTACAAAATAAGCAAAACTATCACATAAAACAACGCTTAAAAGTAGCCAAATAAAGCCACTTAATTCAAATCTAATATAAGTTTCAAAAATAAAGCTAATTCCAATTCCTGCATAAATAAATGGTAGAATTTCTTTTAAATCTCCTTGTTTGTATGCTAAAAAAGAAGCAAGAACTAAAATAGCAAAAATCATAGAAACCACAGGCATTTGAGTATAAATTCCTAATATCAATCCTAAGGCTAAAATTAAATAATTATTTTTAGTATCAAATAATTTACAAGCTTCAAAATATCCAATGCCACTAGCTAATAAAAATATTATTAGCCATAAATAATAAGAATTTATCACTAGAAAAATTACTGCAATTATTGCAAAAATTAAGCCTGTTTTTATTTTTTCATTCAACATAAATACTCCTTAAACAAGTTTATCAAAAAGCCTATCGCTTTCTTTTATTTCTTCAATTTCTTCATCTTCTTCTATCATAACACCGAAAAAATTAGCTCTTTTATGCTCTTTTTTAGGGCGTTCTTCTTGATATGATTTTTCATCATCAAGATTTGTGTTTGTTTTTGAGCTTTCGCTACTTTCTTCTATTACATTAACTTCTGGCGTAACTAAAGTAATTTGCTCATCAGCAAACATTTTTGCATTATGTTTTGCGTGATTATCAATCGCTACGCCTTGATTTTGATTTATATAATTTATATTTCCAATATTGCTAACACTCATAAAAAAACCTTTATAGTATCGTAATTAACATAATTAACGAATGCTTTTTCAATAATTTTTACATTTGCTCTTTTTGTAAAATCTACTAAAAAATTACCTTCTTTTTTACCAGAATAACAAGCACAAAGACTTGCAGCATGATAAATTAAATCTATATCATAGCTTTTTTTGTTGCTTGAAATTATTACATGAGAGCCTTTTAAATCCTTTAAATGAAACCATAAATCATCTTTTTTGCTATTTTTTAGCAAATATTCATTAGCGTTTTCATTAAGTCCTACGCTAATTTTGTAATCATTTATATAAAAATTTAATATGTTTGGATTTTGCTGGGTTTTGCCTTTTTTATTGTTTTTTGCGAATAATGAGCGTAAAAATACTTCATCTTTTGTGCAAATTATTGCTTGTTTTAGGCTATTTAAAGCATTTATTTTTTCGTTTAGATTATCTTTTTCTATGCTTATATTTTTTGCTTTTTGGCTTAATTTTTTAGCGTTTTTATAAATATTATTTAGCTCATATTTTGCAGAGTTGATTAAAGAATATTTATAAATTCCTATTTCAAATTCTCTTTCGTAATCTTTTATTTTATATAAGTTTTCTTTTAGTGCATCGCCTTTTGCGTATTCATAAAGTGCTTTTTTGTTTAGTAATTCTTCATCTTCTAAAGAATTTATTAAAAGCTCTAATTTTTCAATTTTTTTATCATTTTCCATTATTTTTTGAGCTTTTAATGAGTTTAATTTCTCGTTTTGAAGACTTGCAAAAATATTTGCGAAATAAATTTTAAAATCTTCAATTTTTATATTTTTTTCAGTGATTTTTGTAGGTTCTAAATCTATGTAAGGTTCATTTTGTAAAATATCTCTAAGGTTGTTTTTGCCGTATCTTAAGGCACTTATTATATTTCTTTTATCATCTAAGATTAGTGCATTTGTAAATTTTCCTGAAAACTCAAGTATTAAATAAAATTCCATTTTTTTATAAGCGTGAGCTAAGGCTAGTTTAAACTCTAAAATCCTATTATTTATAGGCACTTTAATATCTAAAATACTTGCGTTAAAAAGCATTTTTTTAAGTTGTAAATCAAATGGACTAGTATAATCTTTAGCATATAAATTACCACTATAAATTGCACTTTTGCCCTTGGTTAAATCAAAATATAATTTATCTTTAAACTCAATACATAAGCAATTATCGTTTATTCTATATGCACGATTTATCTTTTTATATTGCTTTAAATAATCTTTAATTTGCACTAAATCATAATAATTCATTTTTAATCCTTTTATTAATTTTAACGGCTAAAATTAATAAAATTAGAAAAAAAGGGAAATCTATGACTTTAACAGAACAAATATTTGCTCATCATATAGGAAAAGAAGTAAAAGCAGGTGAGATTATTGATTGTCCTATTGATATGGTAATAGGAAATGATATTACAACTCCAATTTCTATTAAACAATTTAAAAAAAGTGGTGCTACAAAATTAGCTAATCCTGATGGTTTTGCAATTGTGCTTGACCACTATATTCCTGCAAAAGATATTCTAAGTGCAAATCAAGCAAAAATTAGTAGAGATTTTGCAAAAGAACATAATTTAAAATATCTTTTTGATGAAAAAAATATGGGTATTGAACACGCACTTTTACCTGAAAATGGACTTATTAGCCCAGGTGATGTGATAATTGGTGCAGATAGCCATACCTGTACGCACGGAGCTTTAGGAGCATTTGCTACTGGAATGGGAAGCACTGATTTAGCGTATGCAATGATAACAGGTAAAAACTGGTTTAAAGTACCAAGTGCTATTAAAGTGCAATTTCGTGGAAAATTAAAGCCTTGGGTTTATGGAAAAGATTTAATTTTAGAAATTATTAGAATTTTAGGCGTTGATGGGGCTTTATATAAATCATTAGAGTTTTTTGGAATTGAAGAGCTTGATATGGATAGCCGTTTTAGTTTATGTAATATGGCGATTGAAGCAGGTGCAAAGAATGGAATTTGTGCTGTTGATAATGTTACAAGAGAGTTTTTAAACTCGGTTAATTTAAAGAGAAAAGGCGTTGAGTTTAGCCACTTGCCAAATGCTGTTTATGAAAGAGTAATTGAGATTGATTTAGACAAGCTTGACCCTGTTGTAGCATATCCGTTCTTACCAAGTAATGGTAAAAGTATAAAACAAGCTGTAAGTGAAAAGGTAAAAATTGACCAAGCATTTGTAGGCTCATGCACAAATGGAAGGCTAAGTGATTTAAGAATTGCAGCGAGTATTTTAAAAGATAAAAAAGTTCATTCAGATGTAAGAATGATAATTACTCCAGCTACAACTAAAATTGCTTTACAAGCTCAAAAAGAAGGCTTAATGGATATATTTGCTAGTGCTGGTGCAGTTGTAAGTAATCCAACTTGTGGTGCTTGTTTAGGTGGGTATATGGGGATTTTAGCTGATGGAGAGCGTTGTATATCAACTACGAATAGAAATTTCGTAGGTCGTATGGGTGCGAGAACTTCAGAAGTTTATCTTGCAAATAGTGCAATTGCGGCTGCTAGTGCAATTAAAGGATATATTTGTTCTCCTGATGAGCTTTAAAAATAGCGTTTGCCTAATTTTAGGTGGTGGAAAATCAAGTAGAATGGGGCAAGATAAGGCTAATTTACGCTTTAATTATAAAAAGCGTGAAATTAGCCTGATTAATTATTTATATGAAAAATTACAGCCTTTATTTAATGAAATATATTTTTGTGCTAAGACTAAGCCAAGTGATTTAAAATGTAAATTTTTAAAAGATAATTATGAATATTTTCATCCAATTAATGGTTTAAAGACTTTTAAAAATATTAAAATTCCTAATTCAAATTCTGTTTTTGTAATTGCAGTTGATTTTGTAAAAATTAATAAAAGCTCTATAAAAAGACTTTTTTATAAACATAAAAGATATAAAAGTTCAGTAGTGGCAAAAAGTATTAAAACTCATTTTTTATGTGGTTTTTATAAGATGAGCGATTTAAAATATTTAGATGAATTAGATGAAAATTGCAAAATTAAAGATTTTTTTATAAAGTCAGGTGCAATTACTTTAAGCTTTAAAAATGATAATGTTTTTTTAAATATGAATACAAAAAGTGATTTTGAAAAGTTTATTAGAAGTTACAGATATTAAACATTTTATGCTATAACTAAGCCTTTTTTATGGAGAGTTTGGCCTACTGGTGTAGCCCTAAGACTTCAAATCTTGTGGCGGGGTAGTTGACTATTCTGCGGGGGGTTCGATTCCTTCACTCTCTA
>NZ_JACGAS010000031.1:0-16284 GCF_020138135.1 Campylobacter sp. RM12647
AAGTTTAATATACATCATATTACTATTCAGCCAGAAACAATATAAAGGATTAAAATGAAAAAATTATTTTTTGTATTTATTTTATTAATTAGTTTTTTAAATTCAAGTGAGCTAAAAGTAGCTACTTCTAAAAATGTAGGAGAACTAAATCCACATTTGTATTCTCCAAATGAAATGTTTGCTCAAAATATGGTTTATGAAGGATTTGTCTCATACTCGCAAGATAATCAAATAATACCTAGCCTAGCTACTTCTTGGGAGATTAGCGAAGATGGTTTGGTATATACTTTTTATCTTAGAAAAGGAGTTAAGTTTTCTAACGGAGAAGACTTTAATGCAAATGCAGTAAAGCTTAATTTTGATGCAATTTTTGCTAATAAACAAAGGCATATTTCTTTTGCACTTGTAAGGGCTTTTGATTATCTTGAAGTGGTTAATGATTATGAAGTAAAGCTTCATTTAAAACATATTTATGAACCTACTTTAAGAGAACTTAGTCTTATTCGCCCTTTTAGATTTATAGCTCCAAGTGCTATGATTGATAATAATACAAAAGATGGTATAAAAGCACCAATTGGCACAGGTAAATGGAAATTCGTTGATACTAAATTAGGCGTTTATGATAAGTTTGTTAAAAACGAAAATTATTGGGGCGAAAAAGCTAAAATTGATAGTATAGTATGTAAAATAATTCCTGATCCAAGCTCAAAAGTAATAGCTCTAAAAACAAAAGAAATTGATTATATTTATACTGATGGAGAAATTAGCTTAGAAGATTTTATGAGCTTGCAAAAAAGCGATTATCAAACGCTAATCTCAAAGCCACTTAGCACTATTTTAATAGCACAAAATACAGCAAAATATCCAACAAATGATATTAATGTAAGAAAGGCTATTAATATGGCTATTAATAAAGATGAAATTAGCAAATATGTTTTCTATGGGACAAGACCAAAGGCTGATTTTTTCTATGATGATAATGTGCCAAATGGCAAAATTGATAGAAGTGCATACGAATATAATCCTAAAAAAGCTAAGCAATTATTACTTGATAATGGTTGGGAATTTAAAAATGGCTTTTTAGAAAAAGATGGCAAAAGATTAGATATAGTGATTTCTTATATAGGCATTAACGCAGAGCAAAAGGCTATATCAGAAGTATTACAAGCGAATTTAAAAGAAATAGGAATTAATCTAATCTTACAAGCTAATGAAAGCACTATATTTTATAAAAGACATAGAAATGGGGAATTTGAATTAATCTTTAATGCTACTTGGGGAGCTCCTTATGAGCCTGAAATTTTTATGGCTTCTATGGTTGCACCATCTCACGCTGATTATATGGCTCAAATTGGATTAAAGCAAAAACCACTAATTGATGAAAATATAGAAAAATTATCTAAAACAATGAATAAAGATGAAAAATCTAAACTAGCTAAAGAAATACTCACAATCTTACACGATGAAGCTGTATATATTCCTATTGTATATCATACAAATATATGCGTTGCAAGTCCTAAATTAAAAGGAGTTAAAACGAGTATTTTAAAATATGAAATTCCTTTTGATGATATAGAAATTAAGGAGTAGTATGAAAAAATTCATATTAAAAAGAACTTTATATGCCATTATTTGCTTGTTTTTAGCATCAATTTTTATTTTTTTATTAATTAGGCTAAATGGAACTGATGCTGTTATGAATTATTTGCAAGTTAGTGGGATAGCACCAACTGATGAAGCGATAGAGCATACAAGAATTATGCTAGGCTTAAATGAGCCAATAATTATTCAATATTTAGTTTGGATAAAAAACGCCTTGCAATTAGATTTTGGGACATCATATTTTACTAATCGTAAAATTGCACCTGATTTGTTTGAATACTTAGGAAATACTTTAAAGCTAACATCATTTGCCTTGCTTATAACTTTTGTAATCTCTATTCCTTTTGGGGTGTTTTCTGCAATTTATAAAAATCATTTTTTTGATTATTTTGTAAGGATTTTTTCATTTTTAGGTGTTAGCACTCCTAGTTTTTGGCTTGGTTTATTATTTATTTTATTTTTTTCTGTTGAGCTTAATTTATTGCCTCCTTTTGGTATAGGTGGGATTAATCATTTAATAATGCCTGCATTAGCAATATCTTTTATGTCCATTGCCATTAATGCTAGATTTATTAGAATTAATTTTTTACAAGCTTGTAATGAAAGATTTATAGCTTATGCAAAAATGCGTGGCGTAGGAAAGTATAAGATATATTCAAAACATATTTTATTTAATTCTTTACTACCTTTAATAACTGCTTTTGGTATGCATATAGCTGAACTTTTTGGCGGGGCTTTAGTGATTGAAAATATTTTTGCTTATCCTGGAGTTGGTCGTTATGCTGTAAGTGCTATTTATTATAGTGATTATCCTGTAATTCAAGCTTTTAGTATGATGATGTGTTTTGTGTTTATTTTAATTAATTTAATCACTGATATTTTATATGCGATAATTGACCCAAGGATTAGATATGAGTAAGAAAATTTATGAATATTTCGTGTATTTTTTATGTGCTTTTATAATCTTACTTGCTTTATTTGGTAAATATTATGCACCTTATAGTTCAAATGAGATTAATTTAGCGAATAAATTTGCTAGTAATTCATTATTGCATATTTTTGGGACTGATCATTTAGGGCGAGATATTTTCTCAAGGATTTTAGAAGGTGCTTATATTTCAATTCTAGCTACCTTTTCAACCATTATTATAATAATAGTTTTAGGCGTTAGTGTAGGTTTTATAGCTGGATTTTCAAATAATAAAATTGATAATTTTTTAATGAGAATTTGTGATATATTTTTATGCTTTCCTACTATTGTTTTGGCTTTATTTTTCGTAGGGATTTTAGGAACTGGTTTATTAAATATAATTATAGCCATTGCTTTAACTCACTGGGCTTGGTATGCAAGGATTATTAGAAGCATTGTTTTAAAGTTAAAAAATACTGAATATGTATTAATTAGCAAAACTTGTGGAGCTAGTAATTTTAAGATTTTTAAAAAGCATTTTGCAAAGCCTATTTGTATGCAGCTATTAGTATTAAGCACACTTGATTTGGGGCATATAATGCTGCATATTTCAGGTCTTAGTTTGCTTGGGCTTGGGGTAAAAGCACCACAGGCTGAATGGGGGATAATGATAGCTGAAACAAAAGATTATATTTTAACTCATTATGAGCTTATTTTGTATCCTGGAATTGCTATGTTAATTGTAATTATTGCTTTTAATTTATTAGGCGATATTTTAAGAGATAAATTTGAAAATTTAATACAAGTTGAAAGTCATGGATAAAATAATAGTAAAAAATTTAAATATATTTTATAAAGATACAGCCTTAGTAAATAATGTTAGTATGAATATACAAAGTGGAAAAATCACGGCTTTATTAGGGCTTAGTGGAAGTGGAAAAAGCCTAATAGCAACAGCTATTATGGGATATGTAGCAAATAATTTAAAGCTTAGCGGGAGTATTTGTTTAGATGATAATTCAAAGCAAAATATTGCTTGTATTATGCAAAATCCAAGAACAGCTTTTAATCCTTTATTTAGTATCAAAAACTGCTTTTATGAGACTTTAAAGGCAAGGAATTTAAAAATTGATAATGAATATATAAAAGAGATTTTAAATAAAGTTAAATTGAACGAAAGTGTTTTAAATCTTTATCCACACGAATGCAGTGGCGGAATGCTTCAAAGAATTATGATAGCTTTAGCCTTAGTATCTCGTGCGAAATTTATAATAGCTGATGAGCCTACGAGTGATTTGGATTTGATTTCTCAAGCTGCGGTTTTAGATATATTAGAAGAAATATCAAGCAAAATAGGGATATTGTTAATAACTCATGATTTTGGAGTGGTTGCAAGACTTGCTGATTATGTTTATGTTATGGATAATGCAAGGATTGTTGAAGAAGCAACTTGTATTGATATATTTAAAAACCCACAAGCAAATATAACAAAAGAATTAATTAATTCACATTTATCATTATATGGAGTTAGCAATGCTTAAGGTAGAAAATATCTCATATTCATATAAAAACTCAAATTTATTTAGCGATAAATATACTCAAGTTTTAAATGGAGTTAGCTTTAATTTAGATGAGAATAATTCTTTAGGTATTTTAGGAATTAGTGGAAGTGGCAAAAGCACTTTAGCAAAAATCATTGCTAATATTTACAAAGCAAATTCTGGAAATGTATTTTTAAACAATGTAAAAATACAAGATAATAAAGAGTATAAAAAATTAATTCAAATAGTATTTCAAGATTCAAGAGCATCTTTTAATCCTGATTTTAGCGTTTATGAAGCCTTGATTGAACCTTTAGAAAATCTTACTAATTTTAGCAAAAGCGAGATTAAAAAAAGAGCTTTAGAATGCTTAGAATTATTAGAATTAAATCAAGACTTATTAGATAAAAAATGCTCAATGCTAAGTGGGGGACAATTACAAAGACTAAGCATAGCAAGAGCTATTTCAATTAAGCCAAAAATACTTATTTTGGATGAAGCTACAAGTTCATTAGATGTATTAATTCAAGCAAAGATTTTAAAGACTTTAAAAAATCTTCAAAAGGATTTAAGCTATATCGTAATAACTCATGATTTAAGGATTATAAAATTATTTTGTGATGAAGTTTTAGTCCTTGATAAAGGCAAGGTAATTGAGAGCAAAAAAGTATGCAAGGATTTAGAATTTGAAAGCTTAATGGCTAAAGAATTAAGCAATAGTATATTAAAGCCTTTTCCTAAGGATTTTTATAAATAATATTTAAAAGATTAAATATAATTTTTGTAATTTTGTAAAAAAGTGTTACGAATTTACAAATTCTTATAATTAATCTTAAAAATTATTATGAAATTAAGCTTAGTTTATTAATATTTCTTTTTATTTTCAAAAAAGGTTTTTAATGAGTTCGACGCTACTTATTCAACAGATTTTCAATGGCTTTTCACTAGGCTCAATGTATGCACTAATTGCTATTGGATATACTATGGTTTATGGAGTTTTAAGGCTTATCAATTTTGCTCACGGCGATATTATGATGATAGGCTCGTATGCTTGTTTATTTGCACTTAATTTTTTTGCTTTTCCGTTTATACCTGCTTTTGGTTTTGCTATATTAATTTGTATTGCACTTGGAATTAGCATTGATAAGATTGCTTATAAGCCACTTAGAAATTCTCCTAGAATTTCACTATTAATAACTGCTATTGGAGTTTCGTTTTTCTTAGAAAATCTAATAAATGTATTATTTACAAGCACACCACAACCATTTAATGCACCAAGTATTTTGATAAATCCTATTAATTTATTTGATATTAGAATGTCTTTGCTTGATTTGATAATTCCAACTTTAACTATTATTATTTTAATAGCTGTTTTGTTGATTTTGTATAAAAGCAAATATGGAATTGCTATTCGTGCACTTGCTTTTGATATTTCAACCGTTGCTTTAATGGGAATTGATGCTAATAAAATTATAGCTTTTGTATTTGCACTAGGCTCAATGTTAGCTTGTATTGGCGGGATTTTTTGGGCGTGTAAATATCCACAAATTGACCCTAATATGGGAGTTTTAATAGGGCTTAAGGCTTTTGGAGCTGCTGTTTTAGGTGGTATTGGTAGCGTTGGTGGAGCTGTTCTTGGTGGGCTTATAATTGGATTTTGCGAAGTTTTAATAGTAGCTTTTGTGCCTGATTTAGCAGGGTTTAAAGATGGTTTTGCATTTATATTTTTAGTATTTGTTTTATTGTTTAAACCAACAGGAATTATGGGACAAGATTATGAAAGGAGTAGATTTTAATGAAAAATATATTTTCAATAATCATTTTAATCTTAGCAGTTTTAAGCATTTTTGCGGCTCAATATTGCTTGAGTGATTATGCTTTAAGAACTTTTATAAATATTAGTATTTTTATAATCTTGGCAGTATCTTATAATCTAATCAATGGTGTAACAGGGCAATTTAGCCTAGAACCTAATGGTTTTGTTGCAGTTGGTGCTTATATTACGGCTTTATTATTGCTTGATATTGAAGCTAAGCAAGATCAATTTAGCTTATTAGACCCGCATCCATTTATTTTATCATTTCATACTGATAGCTTTTTTATAGCTTTATTAGCGGGTGGTTTTGGTGCTTTGGCTTTATCTTTAATCTTAAGCTTTGCTGTTTTTCGTGTAAGGGGAGATTATTTAGCTATCGTTACGCTTGGATTTGGGATAATTATTAAATTAATTGCACTTAATTTCGCAGCTTTTACAAACGGAGTGCAAGGGTTAAATGAAATTCCAAAACCGAATAATTTTTTATATATAGTTGGAATTATTACTATTATTAGCGTTGTTTTAATACTTAATATCATTTATTCAAAATACGGCAGAGCAATGAAGGCTGTAAGAGATGATGAAGATGCAGCTTTAGCTATGGGGATTAATACTTTTAGGATTAAGACTTTAGCTTTTGGGACTAGTGCTTTTTTAGAAGGTGTAGCAGGTGGACTTTTAGCTTGCTATATCACAAGTGTTACGCCTGAACAATTTGACTTTTTATTTACATTTCAATTATTAATTATCATAGTTTTAGGCGGGTTAGGAAGCACTACAGGAGCAATTATTGGAGCTATTTTAGTAATTGGTGGAAGTGAGTGGCTTAGATTTTTAGATGAACCTATGAATATTTTTGGTTATGAGACAAAAGGCTTGCCAGGACTTAGAATGCTTGTGTTTTCTATCATATTAATTTTAGTAATGCTATTTGCAAGGCGTGGGATTTTTGGCGATAAGGAGCTAAGCGATATTATTTTTAAAAGGTTTAAAAAATGATTTTAGAGCTTAAGAATATTGATAAGAATTTTGGTGGAGTAAAGGCTATAAATAATGCAAATCTTAGCGTTAAGAAAGGCGAAGTTTTTGGACTTATTGGACCTAATGGAGCGGGGAAAACTACTTTATTTAATATAATTTCAGGAGCTTATAAGCCAAGTTCGGGCGAGATTATTTTTGATAATAAAAACATTACAAATCTAAATCAATTAGAAATCACAAAATTAGGCATTGCAAGGACTTTTCAAAATATTAGATTATTTTCATCTATGAGTGTGCTTGAGAATGTTTTAATAGGGCTAAATTGTAGTATTAATTACAATATTTTTGAAGCGTTTTTGCATATTGCAAGATATAAAAAGGCTGAAAAACAAGCAAGAGAAGAAGCAATAAAAATACTAAATACTCTTAAAATCTCTCATTTAGCTAATGCAAAATCAACCGAATTAAGTTATGGAGAACAAAGAAAATTAGAAATAGCAAGAGCATTAGCACTAAAACCAAAATTATTATTACTTGATGAGCCTGTAGCTGGAATGAATGGGACTGAGAGCAATGAATTAGCAGATATTATAACTACTCTTAAAAAAGAGCTTAGCATAGTGTTGATTGAGCATGATATGAAGTTTGTAAATAGCTTATGTGATAGGGTTTTAGTGCTTGATTATGGTAAGAGTATTTTCTTAGGCTCACCAAAAGAAGCAGTTAATAATAATGAAGTAATTAAAGCATATTTAGGAGATTTTTAATGTTAAAGGTTAAAAACTTAAGCGTTCATTATGGTTTGATTAAAGCTGTTGATGATATTAGTTTTCATATAAACTCAGGAGAAATCGTAAGTATAGTAGGCAGTAACGGGGCAGGTAAAACTAGCACTTTAAATGCGATTTTGAATATTCCTAAGCGTAGTGGGGAGATTAATTTTTTAGGTTATGAAATAGAAAGGCATAAAACTCATACTCTAGTTCAAAAAGGAATTAGCCTTGTGCCAGAAGGAAGAAGAGTTTTTGCAAATCTTAGCATAGAAGATAATCTTAAAATGGGAGCGTTTTATAATGCTGATAATTACGAGCATTTAAAAGAGCAAATGTATAGATTGTTCCCACGCTTAAAGCAAAAAAACAATACCTTAGCAAGGAATTTAAGTGGTGGAGAAGCACAAATGTTAGCAATCTCAAGAGCTTTAATGGGAGAGCCAAAATTACTTATGTTAGATGAGCCAAGTCTAGGACTTGCACCTAAGATTGTAGGAGAAGTTTTTGAGATAATTAAGGTTTTAAAAAATGAAGGAATTACTATTTTATTAGTAGAGCAAAACGCCCAACAAGCATTAAAAATAAGCGATAGGGCTTATGTTTTAGAAAATGGTAAAATCGTTTTAGAAGGCAAAGGAATTGACCTTGCAAATGATGATAATATTCGCAAAAAATATTTAGGAATTTAAATATAAAATCGGAATTAATTTTTCGGTTTTATATTTTAATATGATTTATTTTAGCCTTGTTATAAATTAATATTTATATATGAGATTTTATAATGATTATTTTTTTAGTATAAATATATTTTTATTATTTAACTTAGGAATTTAATTCTACTTATGTTTTAGCATTATCAATAAATATCAAGATGATTTTAAGTAAGATTTTATATAATCACTTTTATCTAAAATGAAAGTGTGTGATGAAAAATAAGAATTTAATTTACCAACTAGAAGGAAAACCCCCGTTTTTTGTAGCACTTCCTTTGGGAATGCAGCATGTTCTTGCTATGTTTACAGGAAATTTAGCCCCCATTTTGATAATTATAGGGGTGTTAAATAGTACGAGTATTGTAATATCCACGCAAGAAAGTATCAGTTTAATCCAATCAGCTATGCTAGCTTCTGGCATAGTAACTCTTCTGCAACTTTATCCAATCAAATATAAAAATATCCAAATAGGTGCTAATCTTCCAATAGTTATGGGGACTACATTTGCTTTTGTGCCAACAGCTATAAGTGTTGCAAATACTTATGGTTTTAGTGCAATTTTAGCTTCTTCTCTTATAGGCAGTATAATTACTATATTTATTGGTTTTGCTTACAAATATATTACAAAGATTTTATCTGAATTAGTAATAGGTGTTGTATTAATTGCAATCGGCATTAATTTATTAGATGTAGGTGTTAATTATTGTGCGGGTGGTTTAGCTGCTAAAAAAATGGGAACTTATGGGGATATTATTAATTTATGTTTATCTTTTAGCACTTTTGCAATCATTATTGCTATTCAACGATTTGCAAAGGGTATCTTTAAAGTTTCAGCTATTTTAATAGGTCTTGTTGTGGGATATTTTTTAGCTTATATGGTAGGTAGAGTAGATACTAGTATTATTAGCGAAGCAAGTTGGTTTAGCTTGCCTATTCCAATTATTTTAATTAATGAATTTCATTTTGAACTAGCCCCTATTGTAAGTGCCATTATCGTTTATATAATCACAAGTTTAGAAACTATTGGAAATGTTAATGGAATTACCGTAGCAGCTTTTAATAGGTGTGCTAAAGAAAAAGAAATCAGTGGAGCTATTTTAGCAGATGGTGTTGGTTGTATGGTGGCTAGTTTGTTAAATGCTTTACCTAATACAGCTTATGGTCAAAATGCAGGAATAATAGCAATGACAAAAATTATAAATAAATATTGCATAGCTTTAGGTGCTTTTTTTATTATAGTATCAGCTTTTATTCCTAAATTAGGAGCTGTTTTTAGGACTATTCCAGATAGTGTTTTAGGGGGTGCAGTTATTATGATTTTTGCTATGATTTTGATAAATGGTATTAAGATTGTAGCTTATGCTGGATTTAGCAACAAAAATGTAATGATATTAGGTATTACTTTTGGTCTTGGGTATGGGTTTGGAGTCCATCCTGAAATTACTAGTAATTTGCCAGGTTATATAAGTTGGGTTTTTAAAGATAGCATAGTAGGAGTTTGTGTAATTTCTATGATAGCTTCTTTAATTTTTGCAAAAGATAAATAAGGGTGAGTATGAAAGAAGAATTTAAAACGATAGGTAAAAGTGAAACAAGATGGGATGCTTACGCTAAAGTTACAGGTAAAGCAATTTATACTGCTGATATTCCTACTAAGAAAAAGTTTTATGCAAGAATAGTAAGATCTAGCATAGCACATGGATATGTTAAAAGTTTTGATTTTAGCGAAGCTTTAAAGGTTGATGGGGTTATTAAAATTTTAACTTATAAAGATATGCCAAAAACTAAGTTTGCAACCGCAGGTCATCCATTTGGACTAGACCCAAAGACTAGAGATAGGTATGATAGAACCATTTTAACAGAGCATGTTAGATTATTTGGAGATGAAATAGCAGCTATTATTGCAACCACTGATTTAGCTGCAAAAATTGCTGTAAGTAAGGTAAAGGTTGAATATGATGAGCTTCCTTTTTATCTAACCCCACAAGAAGCAATGCAAGAAGGAGCTGCGAAAATTCATGAGGATTTAGATAGCAATATAATGGCTCATACTATTAGTAAAGTTGGAGATGTAGAATCGGCTTTAGCTAATAGCGATTATGTTTTTAGTGATACATTTAAAGTTCCTTTACAACAACATTGCCATATGGAAAATCAGATTGCTTATGCTTATAAAGACCAAGATAATCGTTATGTGGTAGTAAGTTCAACTCAAATTCCACATATTTTAAGAAGAATTTTAGGCGAAGTTTTTGAAAAACATTGGAGTTATTTTAGAGTAATAAAACCTTTTGTTGGTGGTGGTTTTGGTAATAAACAAGAAGTAACAATAGAGCCACTTTGCGTTGCTTTATCTATGGCTATGGGTGGAGAAATTGTTCAAATTGCACTTGATAGAGAAGAAAGTATTGCATATACTAGAACAAGACACGAAATGGAATATAAAGCAAAAATGGGTATTAGTAAAGATGGCTTTATAAATGCTTTAGATATAGAAGTATTATCAAATAAAGGAGCTTACGCATCTCATACTCATTCGGTTGGTATTAAAGGTGGTGGAGTTTTATTATCTTTATATAACATTCCTAACTTTAGATATGACATTAAAACCGTTCATACAAATATAGCAACAGCTGGGGCTATGAGAGGATATGGAGTTCCACAGGTTATGTTTTTTATAGAAAGTTTTATGGAAAATGTAGCTAGAAAAATGGGTTTTGATTCTATTAGTTTTAGAGAAAAAAATATAGTAGGAAATGATGTTTTAAATCCACTAAATCAAGTTATTCAAAAATCAGCTAAATTAAAAGAATGTATTGAGGTTGCTAAAGAGAAATTTAATTACTATGAAAAACAAAAAGCCTGTAAAGAATTTAAACACCCTTATAAAAAGCGTGGAGTAGGGCTTGCAACTTTTACTTATACAACAGGTGTTTATCCAAAGGGCTTAGAAACAGCAGCAGCTAGAGTAATACTAAATCAAGACGCACATATTAAACTAATGCTAGGTTCAACTGAAATCGGACAAGGTTCTGATACGGTTTTAGCTCAAATGGCAGCAGAAGTTTTAAGTATTCCTTATGATTGGGTTATAGTTGATGCGAATACTGATACAGATACAGCTCCATTTGATACAGGAGCTTATGCTTCAAGACAAAGCTATGTAACAGGGCTTGCAGTAAAAGAAGCTGCTTTAAAATTAAAAACAAAAATATTAAAAGCAGCAGCGAGATTAAAAGATGTTGATTTTGCAAATCTTGATTTAGAAAATGCAAATATTGTTTTTAAGAATAAAGAAGTTTTAATGAGTTTGGCTGATTTTGCTTTACACACTACTTATGATTGGCAAAAGGCTAAAAGTTTATCGGCATTTGCAAGTGTAAATTGCCATACAAATTCTTATAGTTATGGTATTACTATGGCTATGGTTGAAGTTGATATGAATACAGGAAAAATAGAGATATTAGATATTTTAAATGTTCATGATGCTGGTAAGGTATTAAATCCACTTTTAGCAAGCTCTCAAGTAGAAGGTGGAATGGGAATGGCAATTCCTTATGCTTTATTAGAAGAATTAAAATATGACAAAAAAACAGGTAAGATTTTAAATAATAATCTTTTAGATTATAAAGTTCCAACTGCACTTGATGTTCCTGATTTAGATGTTAGTTTTGTTGATAATTATGACCCTTATGGTCCATTTGGTAATAAGTCTTTAGGTGAACCTCCTATGTGTTCTCCTGCACCTGCTATTAGAAATGCAGTGCTTGATGCTACAAATATAGAGTTTAATCAAATTCCAATAACACCAGAAAGATTTTTTCAAGCTAAGGATAAAGAATGTATTATTTAAGTAATTACACGGAAGCAAAAAGCGTTAATGAAGCTAGTAGGCTATTAAAAACTATAGATGATTCGGTATTAATTGCAGGCGGAACTGATATTTTAATTAAACTTAGAAGTTTGGATAAAAAATACGCAAATAAGCATTTAATAGGAATTAATACTTTAAAAGAATTAAAAACTATAACAATTGATGATGAGTTTATTCATATAGGTGCATTATGCACTTTTGATGATATAGAAAATAATGAAATTATAAAAAATAATTTAACAAATCTAAAACAAGCAGCTGCTCTAGTTGGTGGCCCGCAAATTAGAAATATGGCTACAATAGGTGGAAATATTTGCAATGGTGCAACTTCTGCTGATAGTGCTTCAAGTCTTTTTACTCTTGATGCGATTTTAGTTATTTACAACGAAGACACACGCAAAGAAATTGCTATAAATAATTTTTATATTAGTTCTGGTGTTGTTAAATTAGAAAAAGGAGATATTTTAACAAGTATTAAAATTCCTAAAAAATCTTTTAATGGTTATGTTAGTAAATATATAAAATTTGCTCAAAGAAATGCTATGGATATAGCTACAATTGGAGTTAGTGTTATGTTAAAAACTAATAATGATGAGATAATTGATTTAAAATTAGCTTATGGAGTTGCTGCTCCTACTCCTATTAGAGCTAAAGAAAGTGAAAAATTAGCAAAAGGTTTAAAATTAACTAAGGAAAATATTGAAAAAATTGCTAATAATATTTTAAATGAAACAAAGGCAAGAGATTCTTGGAGAGCTTCTAAAGATTTTAGAAATAATCTTTTAACAACGCTTACAAAAAGAGCTATTTATGAATTAATAGGAAAAAATTATGAAAATTAAAACTTATATAAATGATAAATTTTATGAATTACACATTGACCCTAGAATGTCATTGCTTGAATTAATAAGAAATGTATTGCAACTAAGTGGAACTAAAGAAGGCTGTAGTGTTGGTGAATGTGGAGCTTGTGCTGTTTTAGTTGATGGTAAAAATATAAATAGCTGTATTTATTTAGCAGCTTGGGCTGATGGTAAAAAAATAACTACTATAGAAGGTTTAACCCCTTTTGATGGCTTAAGTCTTTTACAAGAAAATTTTGTAAAAAATGGGGCTGTTCAGTGTGGATTTTGCACTCCTGGGTTTATTATTTCATCAACTGCTTTGCTTAGTAAAAATAAAATGCCTACTAAGTTTGAAATAAGGCGAGGGGTGTCTGGTAATCTATGTCGTTGCACAGGATATAAAAAAATCTTTCAAGCCATAGAAGATACTGCAAATAATGCTAAATGAAGCTTTAGATATTAAATATAAAGACAAAATTGCGATTATAGGCTCTGGTGGGAAGACCACTTTTGCTTATAATCTAGCTAAACAAAATCAAGATAAAATCACAATTCTTACAACAAGTACAAAAATGTATGAAGTAAAAGATATAAATTTTAATAATCTATATAATCAAACAAGTATTACAAATCTTAAAAAAGGCGTTAATTTATGTGGAAAAATTATTGACAATAAAGTAAATGCTTTAGATGATTTTAGTGATTTTTATAAAAATTGTGATTTGTTTATATATGAAGCTGATGGAGCTAAGGAATTGCCTTATAAAGTTTGGAAAAATAATGAGCCTGTTATTTTAGAAAATACCAATAAAATAATAGGAATTATTCCACTTCATTTATTAAATTATCAATTAAATGAGAATTTCATTCATAGGTTTGATGATTTTTTGAAAGTATTTGAAGTGAGTAAAAATGATGTTTTAAGTATTGATTTAATAGAAAAAATTTGTTTAAAAATGTTTGAAAATATTAGTTTAAATTCTGATAATTTTATTTTTTTTAATAGATGTGATGATTTAAAAGTATTAAATGAACTTGCAAAAAGATTAAAAAATTTTAGATTATTAGCTGGTTTTTTAAAAGAAGAAAAATATATAAGGCTTAATTTTTGAAAGGAATTTGTATTATTTTAGCAGCTGGATATTCAAGAAGGCTTGGTTTAAATAAATCATTTTTAAAATATAAAAATACTTATTTTATTGATTTGATTATTCAAAAAACTTTAGAGCTTAATATGGATATTAAAATAGTTGCTAATGAGAATAATTACGAGTATTTAAAGACAAATTATAAAGATTTTAATGTGGTTTTAAATGCCTTTAATAAGGGTCAAAATACAAGTATAAAAATAGCTTTAAACAATGTTTTAGATTATGATTACGCAATATTTTTACCGATTGATCAAATATTTTTAAAAACTAATTCAATAAAAACTATCATTTCAAAATATAAAGAAAATTATATTGTTGTTCCTAGATTTAATAATATTAATTCCTTGCCTACTATTTTTGATAAAAAATATTTTAAAGAATTGTGCGAATTAGATAATGATAGCGGTGGAAAAGTGCTAATTCAAAAATATAAAGATAAAGTAATTTTTGTTGATTTATATGATGAATTAGAAGGAAAAGATATAGATACTAAAGAAGATTTAAGGTTGATTGATGAGTGAATTTGTAATTATTAGAGGAGCGGGTGATATTGCTAGTGGTATTGCTGCTAGGCTTTTTAGAGCAGGCTTTAAGATACTTTTATTAGAATGTTTAAAACCAAGTTCAATTAGAACAAAAGTTTGTTTTTCTCAAGCAGTTTATGATAAAACTTGTGAAATAGAAGGTATAAAAGCGAAGTTAGTTAATAAAGATGAGATTTTAGATTGTAAGGATTTTATCCCTATTATAATTGATGAGAATTTAGATATTTTAAATTATATAAAACCAAGGGCTTTAATTGATTCAATTTTAGCTAAAAGGAATTTAGGAACAAATATTAATATGGCTCCTGTTGTGATTGCTATTGGACCTGGGTTTTGTGCTGGAATTGACGCTCACGCTGTAATCGAGAGTAATCGCGGCCATAATTTAGGCAAGGTTATTTTAAGTGGTTTTACTGAAGAAAATACAGGAATTCCTGCTGAAGTAAAAGGAATTGGAGCAAAAAGAGTAATCTATGCAAACGATAATGGAATCTTTAAAGCTATTGCTAAAATAGGTGATATTGTAAAAGAAGAAGAAATTATTGCATATATTGATAATACACCTGTTAAAGCTAGCATAAGTGGGCTTTTAAGAGGTATTATTAATGATAATTTTGAAGTAGTAAAGGGTCTTAAAATTGTAGATATTGACCCAAGAATTAGTGAATATGAAAATTGCTTTAGTATTTCAGATAAGGCTAGGAGCATAGGTGGTGGGGTTCTTGAAGCTTTGATGTATTTTGAAAATAGGAATAAAAATGGATGAATTGATAATAAAAGAAATGTATAAAAGATGTGAGAAAAATGAAAAAATTGCCTTAATAACTCTTACCAAATCAAGTGGCAGCACTCCTAGAAATGCAGGTTCTATGATGGCTTTATTTAGCGATGGCACAAGTATTGGAAGTATAGGTGGTGGTAAATTAGAATTTGAAGTTTTAAAAGAAGCTAAAGAATGTTTAGAAAATAATAAAAGTAAAATTTTTAATCACGAATTAACACCGAATGGAGATTTAAAAATGCAGTGTGGCGGGCTTGCAAGTGGTTATATAAAAATTATTAATCAAAAAGCAAAATTAATAATATGTGGAGCAGGACATATTGGTAAAGAAATACTATTTTTATCAAAATATTTAGGTTTTTATTCAATTTTAATTGATGATAGGCAAGATTATTTGCAAGGTTTAGCAAATGAAGAATATTTCAGCAATTATGAAGATTTGAGTTTTTTAGATATTGATGATAATACTTATGTAATTATTGTTACAAAATCTCATTTAGATGATTATAAATGCTTAAAAAATGTAATAGATAAAAATGCAAAATATGTTGGTGTTATTGGAAGTAAAACTAAACATAAATTCATTAAAGATGAGCTGATTAAAGATAATTTTAGTGCCGAATTATTTAATAAAATTTATGCTCCAATAGGTTTAGACATTGCAAATCAGGAGCCAAGAGAAATTGCGTTTAGTATTTTAAGTGAGGTTTTACTTATCAAAAATCAAGGTAAATTAGCACATAAAAAAATTT